>JAEZKL010000189.1 GCA_023415475.1 Bacillota bacterium
AACGGTAATCATACCTCTGTGAGACACATAGATGTCACCATTACTATAATTTATTCCGGTCAAAGGAACATTAAAAGTATCAGCTATCAACTCAAAATGATCATTGACCAGACGTGATATAGAAGGATTGCCGGTAACATAACCGGAATCAGCAAGGAGCATCTCCCCATCATCAGTAAACAAAATACTACTCGGTGTATTCAATCCTTCAGCATACACTTCGATTCTATAGCCGGCGGCTATATATATATCATTGGGATTAAGATATCTGCTAGAAGCGCTTCCATCTTGTTGACACACATTTAATGGTAATTCACTTTTTTTATAATACATAAGCGATCCACAGGCTATTCTTTTTTAAATTATATTTGCTATGATGCATTAATATAATCAAATTAAATCAAAATATAATATTAAGTCTGATATTTGCCGGAGAAATAACGAACGATGCTTTTGAACTGTAACCTTGCCTATTTTAGCAGGGGTATTTTGGTTGAAGGTAAATTTACTGCTTATAGAGCAACGAAAATAAAAACAATATATAAAAATAATTGAGTTTTTTACTTCTTTATGTTACTATCATTTTGTTATTGAAGATTTATATTGTATTTTCATGAAGTAAATTGATTTACCAACCGATAACTTTTTAGAAAGGGTTTGAATATTTTGGTTACTCTAAAAGAAATAGCAAGGATGTGCGGCGTTTCAACATCCACCATATCTAATATACTGAACGGTAAGCCGAAGGTTAGTGAAGAAACTAGGTTGAGAGTACTGGAGGTTGTGAAGCAGACGGGTTATCAGCCTAATTATTTTGCCCAAGGAATGCGGAAACAAAAGACCAGAATCATTGGAATTATTGTTGAGGACCTGAAAGAATTCAGTACTACACCCATTGTCGAAGCAATCATGGCATATTGTGAAGATAATAATTATCGAACCATTCTGCTAAACATGCGGCTTTATGATAAGTGGGAGGATACATGGTATGATGACGAGAACAAACTGCAGTCTGTTCTGCAGCCCTCCATTCGGGAGCTATTATCGATCAAAGTGGATGGAATTATGTATATTGCCGGCCATTGCCGGGTAATTAATTGTTTTCCGGATAATTTTACTATTCCTGCCATTGTAGTTTATGCTATTTCTAAGACACCCAGATTTCCATCTGTTGTCATCGATGATGAGAAGGGTGGATATGATATGACAAAGTATCTGATATCGATGGGGCATAAGAAGATTGGTCTGATTGCCGGTACCGAAGATAATCTGCATACGCAAAAACGAAGTCTGGGGTACCAACGAGCCTTATTTGAAGAACAGATATTATTTAACCCGGACTGGATCAGATACGGAAATTGGATAAGGCAGTCCGGATATGAAGGAGCACAGAAGCTGACGGAAGAAGGCGTAACTGCAATTTTCTGTATGAATGATACGATGGCTGCGGGTGCCTATGATTATCTTTATGAGCATGATATAAAGGTAGGGAAGGATGTCTCGGTAGTTGGCTATGATAACAAAGAAATATCAGAATATTTGCGGCCAAATCTCACAACAAATGATCTTGGACTTAAAGATATCGGAAGAGAATCGGCTGAGATAATAATAAATATGATTGAGGAAGAAGCTTCGGAGCGTAATAATCCGGAGATAGTAAGAATGCCCTGCCGGTTTGTAGAACGTGAATCTGTGAACAGAATACCTAATTGAATAAACCGGTGTTAAGCCCTATCATATAATGATTAACACGAAGCTGACAGGCCTCCATATTGACTTTCTGCGAGAAAATCATTATGGGGGCCTGTCAGTATTATGACAATAGAAAACTCGCACAGAGTGCTTCTACCGGTTTGTGTAGGCTTCTATCTGTTATATAATTGCTGGTCGATTTAAAACGATTAACCTATAGATAAAAATGTCAATTCTTAAGAAACAATCCGATACGGTGTACAAATAGCACATATAAATTCATATAACATAATAAATCATAGTTTATATATACAGTATGTATTTAATTTACATGATTGACATTGGTAAAATAAGTGAATATAATGATATTTGAGGTAAAACGATTGACAAGAGGTGAGAGATAGGTAGGTAGACCTTGACTCGAGAAAATCAAGAGAAATAAGCATTAAGAGGAATGCAGTAGATGGAGGGTTAGAAATGATTAGAACAGCGATGACTGAAAATGGTATGGTAAAAGGAATCGAAGCTGCTGATCCTAGAATCACAGCATTTAAAGGGATTCCGTTTGCAGCTCCTCCGGTCGGAGAAAACAGATGGCGTGCCCCACAACCATGCCATAATTGGGAGGGTGTTTTAGAGGCGTATCGATTTGCCCCGATTTCGGTACAGGACACACCGGGTATCGGTGATGATGTTTATATCAGAGAATGGCATGTGGATCCGGATATTGCGATGAGCGAGGATTGTCTTTACTTGAATGTCTGGACCGGTGCTAAAAGCACAGATGAAAAGCGGCCGGTTTTGGTATGGTTTTTTGGCGGTGCTTTGCAATGGGGATACCCTGCCGAGATGGAATTCGATGGGGAGAGGCTTGCCAGACGCGGTGTCGTGGTTGTTACCGTGAATTATAGAATTAACATATTCGGATTTTTGTCCCATCCGGAAATTACTAAGGAGCAGCCCGAAGCACCTGCTAATTTCGGGAATTTGGATCAGCAGGCAGGCATGAAATGGGTGATTAGAAATATTAAGGCCTTTGGCGGTGATCCGAATAATATAACAATAGCCGGTCAATCTGCGGGAGGAGGCAGCGTATTGTCTCAGATGACCTGCCCAGATAATTTTGGTTTATTTCATCGGGCGGTTATACAAAGCGCTATGATCCGAAGTCCTTACAAGGAGAGAGGCATCGGATTTCCAAGGCAGCTAGCGGAAGCAGAAAAGCTTGGTGAGCAATTCTTTGAATTGATCGGAGTAAAGAATCTGGCGGATGCCAGACAGCTGGATGCATTCTATCTCCGCGATATGTATGCTAAATTCAGAGAGAATCATGAATGGATGGGGACAACCATTGACGGAAAATTCTGCATAGGAGATCCGCTGAAGCTTTATATAGAACATAAGCATGCAATGGTTCCGGTATTGTCCGGGAATACTTCCGATGAATTTTTGAATGTCATTCGTGCAAAGGACGATACTGAGTTTCTGCAAAAGGCTAAGGATATCTTTGGTACGCATGCAGAGGAATTTCTGCAGTTTCCGAATGCCTGGGAGAAGGATAAAAATCATAATTATGCCCCTGTCAGTGGTATAGAATGCACCGTAAAGAGTGTGTTTTTACGTAATCAACAATCGAACAACCCGCAGAAGAACTTTTATTACCGTTTTGATGCAGACATTCCGGGGTGGGATCATGCGGGAAATTTCCATTCTGTAGATCTATGGTTCTTCTTCGAGACATTGGCTAAAAGCTGGAGACCTTTTACCGGTAAGCATTATGATCTGGCCCGTCTGATGTGTAATTATTGGGCGAACTTTATTAAGAACGGTGATCCGAACGGAAAGGATGCTGACGGATGCGATATGCCGAAATGGCTCCCCTATACGAAGGAAACTCCGTATGATATGGTTTTCTCCACTGAAGGTGTGGGACAGGAGGAGAAGAAGGAAAACCCGTTTAAAGAATTCTTAATAGAAAGAACGACAGAAGGATTAATAAATTAGTAACAAGAGCACTTCCGGCATAGCAAAGTGCCATTATGCTGGAAGGAAATCTCGTAAGAAGAAAAATACCTTCTGGTCATCTTGTCATTTTTTTCGAAAGGCGCCGGGAGTATACCCGGTGCTTTTTTTGAACTGACGGATAAGGTGGCTCCAAAAGCCTTTTTGTACATTACCTGAAAATATGCATAGGAAAGGTGGGCCTTTTGGGAGAGCTCTTCAATGGTCCATGTCTGGTTTGGATTATTTAGAATCATATTGCGGATTGCAAGCAGATCGTTATAATGAGGGATGTCAGTATTATGCTTTTGATAAAGAGCCCATTCTTCCCCAACCTTTAGCATCAGAAGCTGTATTAGCAGGGAATAAATCTCATCCGACTTTCTGTTTTCCAGCTTAAATTCTTTATAAATCATCTTCATGATATCAGATATAAAACTATTGTTAGAAATTTGTACAGGTTGATTCAAAGGAAAGGTCAATCTATCAATAAACTCTTTCCGATCTAATACAGCAAAATGCAGATAGTCATCTATATATTGCATGTCATTGGCAAAGTATTTATGAGGTGTATTACTGTCAAGCAGTACTACGGAAGGATACACGATAGAATATATGTGATTATCGATTATAAAGGTACTTGGAGTCTTTACGAATATCAACAGATAATCAATTCTTCCAGCCGGTCGATCAGCTACAAAGTCGCTGTCGTGGACACTGTCTGTTGCGATATAATGAACATACATAATCTCGTATCCTCCTTGATTAAAAATCAAATAATATATCAATTATTTGCAATTATATACTATTGTTTATTAAGATACAAGCTATTATAATTTTAATTAAATTAGATTGGAATTTTTTGGATATACTATTCATTGGCATGCTTAGAACGCTTACGAACCAAAAGGATGTGGTACAAAGGGAGTATACCATGAGGGATAGAAAAACCGGTAATAGTAGATTAAAAAAAGTATTAAGGTTTTCAGGGTATATATGGAGAAAATTACAATCCGGAATAGACAATAAAAGGATAAGAACGAAGACGATTTATTTGTATATGCTTTGTGTAATGGTACCGGTACTGATAACTAACATTATTGTCATCGGCAACATATTGAAAGCATCCAGGGATGAAGCAAAAGAAACCATGAATAATATCGTTGAAGCAGTATCGCAGGACATTACATCCGCTTTAGAGAGTGCTGCGTATATCAGCATGGATCTTTATGCCAATGATTCGATTTGTAAATTCTTAGACACCTATTATGTGAACAGGTCCGAGTTTTATCAGGCGTATAGCAGCGTCTTTGAAAATTATGTATTCTATGCAAGCTCAAGACGTTTAATCAGTTCATTAACCCTTTATTCGGATAATCCAAGCATGCTTAGCGGCGGGCGATATTACCGTATCGATTCGGTCATTGCGGAGGAATGGTACAAGGAGTTTACCGAGGCGGATAAGGATTTTATGTTCTTAACTTATTATTATCGGCCATACATCACCTCGAATAATCAAAGAATGATTTCAGTGGTACGTAGGCTTAATCTTACAGGAGTAAGGCAGATCGAGAAGATTGTAAAGCTGGACCTAAACTATAGCAAAATTAATACGAATATTAAAAAATCTGCATTAGATGCAATTATTTATGTGTGTCACCAGGATACGGTTATTTTTACAAACGATCCGAAGGATAAAGGCGTAAAGAATGAATTTAATGTAACAGATAAAATTGATTTCAAGGATATACAGTTGAAGAAATCCATATCTTCCTATGGATTTAATTATGATATTTATCTTAAAGGGTACAAATCAAATTATGCAATTGTATTAAAGGAGAAGGCGTGGCTGATTGCTTTACTTTTCCTGGCAGACGCCTTCATTCCTGCGATTATGGTTACCCTTTTCAGTAATTCCATAACAACACGAATTTTGCTGCTTGGAAGATACCTAAAGAAGCTGAAAGAAGAAGAATTTGACCCAATTCCGGATAACGATGGATCAGATGAGATCGGTGAACTTTTTAAGGACTATAATCTGATGGTCAATCGAATGAAAAACCTGATTGAATATGAATATAAGAGCAGGTTGGAGCAGCAGGAACTGCATCTCGCAAGGCAGCAGGCAGAGCTTCAGGCCTTATACAGCCAGATTAATCCGCATTTCATGTTCAATGTACTCGAAAGTATTCGAATGCGCAGCATCATCAAGAATGAGCGTGAGACCGCACATATGATAAAAAGCCTGGCCAGGCTGATGCGAAAAAGTGCCGATTGGGGATCGGACATCATTACAATCGGGCAGGAGCTGGAATTCACAGAGGATTATTTGGCTTTACAAAAATACCGGTTTGGCAATAAGTTTAATTATAAAATTCGTATCAACAGGGATTGTTACTCCTATAAGATACCCAGTCTTGTTCTAACTACCTTTGCCGAGAACTGTTGTATTCATGGCTTAAATAGAGAGGAGCATACCGGTTCGATTTTCATATCGGTATATGAAGAGAGCTCTTATCTGTACATAGAGGTAGAGGATACCGGAATCGGTATGAAGGAGCAAAAGGTAAGCGAATTAGAGGAGCTTCTGAACAAAGCGGATATAAACGATTTGCAGAGGACAGCCTCCTTGGGAATGCTCAATGCCTGCATCCGGTTAAAAAAATATTGTGGTAGCCAGACGAAGATTATTATCGAAAGCGAAGAGCAGGTGGGCACCTGCATTACCATAGTGATACCCGTTATATATGCTATCAAGGACTAAAATATTATTGACATACTTGGCACAAATAAATACAAAGAGCAGGCATGTTAAGTTAGTATGTAAAAAGGGGGAAATGCTGATATGAATAATAGTATTCCGTATCTAAAGGTATTATTGGTTGATGATGAGCCCTATATTCGAAAGGGATTAGCAGCTTTGATTGACTGGGAGGCAGAGGGTTGTTGTATCGCCGGAGAGGCTTCCGACGGCAACAGTGCAATTCGTTTGCTACAGCAGCAGGAGTTTAACATCGTGATATCAGATATTCGAATGCCCGGAATGGATGGGATCGAGCTTATTACCAGTGTGAAAGCAAGAAAGCTCAGCGAAGCACGGTTTATTTTTTTAAGTGGATTTTATGATTTTAGCTATGCAAAATCAGCAATACAATGCGGATGCTGTGATTATATTATAAAGCCGGTAAACAAGACCGAGTTGCTGGAAGCGATTCGTAGAATTCAGGGTGAATATCATAAGGAAGCCGGCAGCGAGCTCAAGAAGCGTGATTATGAAAAAGCTTATCTGGATACCCACCTTACATCGATTATTTTGGGTAAGTATGATAGTGTTAACTTAAAATATGTACAGGATAAGATGCTGTTGTCCAATGAGATAACCTACATTCATTGTGAGATATCAATGGGAGATAAGAATTTTCTTGCTTTATCAGCAGATAAGAAAAGGGACCAACAGAGGAGGCTGTATCACTTAACAAGCATGCAGCTGAAAAAGTATGCTAATCATGTGGTTTACGACATTACTAAGAACACGGAAAGCTATGATATAGGAATCATATTTTGTACCGATATGGCGAAAGAGAGAGGCCTCTCACAGGATGAATGGATGAATTGGCTTATGCAAGAACTGACCGAGAGGATGGGCTATGAGATTATCGGCTGTGCGGGTAGTAAGGTGAACAGCATCTCCTCTGTTGCGGATTCCTACCGTGATGCCGTGTTAATACGGTCCTTACGATATTATAAAAAGAGTGACCTAAAGTATGCAAGGCATGAAAAAAATCAAAATATGTCCAGGTATCAGAGGGAAGATAATTTCAGAAAACAAATGGATAGCTTGATTCATTCCATTGAAATAAATGATAAGGTTAAAATTATTGCTTATTCCGGTGATGTTTACAGAGGTTTGACAGATCGGAGTATTGCAGTGGAAGCCATCAATCATGATATAGAGTACCTGATGTACCGGCTGTTAGGGCTTGCTTATAATCAGGATACCGATATCGATCAGGATGAGATTATTCAGTATGTCCGTGAAGCTATATTAAAGCTTAAAATGAATCATGGTAATGAGTTGAAATTCCAACAATTTGCGGAAGAATATTCCGACTACCTAACCCATCTCCGGCAAAACACAGCAAAGGGAATCATGAATCTGATCGAAGCTGAGATTGAAGAGAAATATGCTGAAAATATCAGTCTGAAGTATCTGGGAGAGAAATACTATATTAACAGTGCATATCTGGGACAGGTTTTTAAGAAGCAATATGGCTGCAGCTTTAAAGACTATCTTAACATGGTAAGAATAAGAAAGGCTGCGCAGATGATGCTCAGAACGAATATGAAGGTGTATGAGATCGCATTGGAGGTAGGATATAAGAACATTGAGTATTTTGTTAACAAATTCGAAGAGGTTTATGAGATGACTCCGACAAGATTCCGAAAAAGAAGCATGCAAAGCTATAATATTTCATGAAAATAGATAATTGTTAAATAAAAAACCACTACAAGTTTATGCATATATACTTTGTAGTGGTTTTTTGTATAATCTCCATGACAAGAAGTTTTGTAAATTATGCTAAGATAGTTTTATCACTGAAATAGGTGAATAAATAAATGGGAGGGTGTTTATGAACAAGAGAATAATTGCAATACTGATATGTATTGTCATGATGGCTTCTTTATTTACGGCCTGTAAGAAGAGTGATACGGATGAAGTGAGTAATGACACACCGAAAACCGAAACCACTACCGATGCATCTGATGACAAAAAGTCGGAGGAAACAGCTGCTCCGAAGGAAATCAAAGAGTTTACAGCTTTCTTTGACAGAGAAGGTATTGAGCTCAACGAAGACAATGAGATTAAACAGATTATTACGGATAAGATAGGCGCAAGATGTAAAGAAACCTGGCTGACCGGACAGACTGCGGAAGAAGCGGTTGGTATGCTAATCGCCAGCGGTGAATATCCGGACTTTATGAACTGGTCCCCCGAGCTACAGGATGCCGGAGCAACAGTTGCTATTGATGAGTATTTTGACAAATTCCCGAATCTTAAGAATTTCTGGTCTGAGAGCCAGTGGAACTCCTTGAGACAAGCGGATGGACATATCTATTCTATTCCTCAGTTTGGCAACATGAACATTAAGCTCATGGATACTGCACAAGGTGGAGAAGCTTTCTGGATTCAGTCAAGAGTATTAAAGTGGGCTGGCTATCCTCAGGTAGAATCTCTTGACCAGCTCTTTGATCTTTTAGGAAAGTACTATGCAGCAAATCCTACCGAAGCAGACGGAACACCTGTTATTCCTTTTGAAATCTTAGCTTATGACTGGAGATATTTCTGCCTCGAGAATCCTCCTCAGTTCTTAGACGGATACCCGAATAACGGTCGTTGTATCGTTGATCCGGTAACCTTTAAGGTATCCGATTACAATTTTACACCTACTGCTAAGAGATATTTTAAGAAGTTAAATGACGAATATAAGAAGGGTATTATTGATCCTGAGTTCGTAACAATCAATCATGACCAGTTCTTAGAGAAGATCTCCTCCGGCCGTGTTCTTTGCTTTGTTGAGCAGAAATGGGATTTCCAGACCGCTGAAGATGCAATCAAATCGCAGAACTTAGAAGGATGTACCTATATTCCTCTCGGAATTACGATTGAGCCTGGCATGAAGGAAATGTATTATGCAGCAAATGAAGCAGCTATTCTTACCGGTGGTTTATGTATTACCACAAGCTGTAAGGACGTAGAAGGCGCTTTAAAATTTGTAAACGATTTACTTGATCCTGAAATCATTACCCTTCGTAGCTGGGGTGTTAAAGATGTAGATTACAATGTAGGTGCTGACGGTCTTTATACCAGAACACAGGAGATGAGAGACAACGCTGTTAAAGCAGAATATAAAGCTTCTCATCTTTGCACATACAGCTACTTCCCGAACTACGTAGGTATGAATCCGGATGGAATCAATGCAATGACACCGGATACCCAGCCGTCAGAATTCTTTGCCGGCTTAAAACCTGAGGTTCAGGAATGCCTGACTGCATATGGCGCAGAAACCTATGTTGATATGCTTGACTACAATGAAATTGATGGTTTTGAGCAACCTTGGTATCCGATGTGGTCCTATGCTAATACTATTACAACGGAAACGCCCGGAGGACTGGCTTGGGAGAAGATGGAGGAGACAAAGCATCAATATCTTCCTCAGGTTGTAATCGCTGATGATTTTGAAGCTGCATGGAGCGAGTATGAGAAAGCATATAAAGCTGTGAAACCCGAAGATTTCTTTGTAGAGTTACAGGAAGCAGTTTATGATAGAATTGAAGTAGTCCAAGGAAAAGACGTTAGACCTTAGGAGTACGATTATAATGAAATGATATAAAATTCAAGGAATCATATTATCAGGAATTACAAGCAGGTGGTTGGACAGCAAAATTGCCACAACCACCTGCTTTATTACATGATACATAAAAGTTTGCGAAGTGAACTTTTATGAATACAAAGAAAGAATGGTAATATCAATGGCTGGAGTAAATCGAATCAAAGCAGAACGGGTAAAGGATGTGCCGGTAAAAATAACCTGGAAAGTAATATTGAAACAAAAGGAGTTAATCTTTTTATCGATTCCCTTCCTGTTTTATATTCTTTTATTTAATTATGTGCCTCTTGTTGGATGGGTCATGGCATTTCAGAAATATAAGCCGAAGGAAGGCTTTTTTCACTCCAAGTTTGTAGGATTGGATAACTTTGAATTTCTTTTCGTTAATAATCCGGATTTTATAAGGGTTATTCGGAATACGCTGGCTATGGGGATAATCAACCTCGTATTAAGCTTTGCATTCGCTATTGCATTTGCACTTATACTCAATGAGGTGGTACATAAAGGGCCTAAGAAATTAGTTCAGACGATTTCCTATCTGCCTCACTTCTTGTCGATGATTATTGTTACAGGTATTATAAGGGACGTATTATCGATTGATAACGGAATTATTAACGATCTTCTTCTTAAATTTAATATTGTTCAAAAGCCGATTAATTGGCTGACAATTAAGCCTCTATTCTGGTGGATTGTAGGGTTGGGAAACGTATGGAAGGAGACTGGATGGAACAGTATTATATATCTTGCTGCAATTACGGCCATTAATCCCGATTTATATGAAGCGGCGTCGATTGATGGAGCAGGAAAACTTCGTAAAATATGGAATATAACGTTACCGGGTATCAAACCAACTATTTTTATTCTATTATTGATTAATATAGGAAATGTTTTGAATGCCGGCTTTGAAATACAGTATTTATTAGGGAATGGTTTGCTGCAGCCGGTATCTCAGACAATTGATATTTATGTCTTGAGATATGGTATTAGCCAGGCAAATTACTCAATTGGAACTGCTGCCGGTATTTTCAGGAGTGTAGTAAGCGTTATCTTGATTTTCCTAGCCAATTCTTCGGCTAAGGCGGTTGGAGAAGAAAGACTATTCTAAGGAGGTGAAGATAATGGAAGCGACAAAACGAATGATTATAAGGAAAAAGAAAGGAATTAGCCTTAAGAATGCGATTTCTACCGGAATAATCGGATTAATTTTGTTACTATTTGTAATTGTGACCATCTACCCGATTATAAATACTATTGCGATATCCTTTAATGAGGCTCTGGATGCACTGCGCGGTGGGATCTATCTTTGGCCCAGAAAATGGACACTGAACAATTATAAAACGGTCATGAACAAGGAATCCATTACCACAGGATTATACATCTCAGTTCTCAGAACAGTTGTGGGAACCGTTACTCATCTGGCTACTACTGCTTTGCTTGCATTTGTATTAAGCCGAAAGAATTATGTTTTCGCAAAGCCTTTATCCTTCTTATATGTTTTAACAATGTATGTGAATGGAGGTTTAATTCCGAGCTTTCTGCTGAATCGCAGCCTGGGCTTCATGAATAGCTTCTGGGTATATATTATTCCCGGTATGGTGGCGGCCTTTAATATGCTGGTAATCCGTACCTATATGAATGGGTTGCCGGATAGCTTAGAAGAATCCGCAATGATGGATGGCGCCGGCTATACAACTATCTTTATAAAAATAATAGTACCGCTATGTAAACCCGTATTTGCAACGGTTGCCTTGTTTATTGCTGTCGGTCAATGGAATTCCTGGTTTGATACAATGCTATTTAACAGATTAAATGAGAATCTGACAACCCTGCAGTATGAATTAATGAAGTTATTATCCTCGGTGAGTCAATTAAGCGGTGATGCCAATGTCACCGCCCAGTCAAGTACCGCAACCGGAAGTGCGCAGGTTACAACTACCTCGATACGTTCAGCAGCAACGGTACTAACCTGCCTTCCTATCGTAGCTCTTTACCCGTTCTTACAGCGATATTTTGTCACAGGTCTTACTATCGGTGGTGTAAAGGAATAGTATCCTACGGCAGTTTACAAGCTTCAATTATATATAGCAAAATGGTTACCGAATGGACTATGCATAAACGCAAACGTATTCCTATGGTAACCTTTTTTGTTGAAATATCTTCAGACTTATAAATCGTTACAAATTGTCAAAACAGTAAATACAAAAGTGAAAGGAGCATTAAAAGTGAAAGCTAATATAACAAAGGGGTTATATCATCTTAAAAAATTTGCTACAATACGAGTAAAGCTTATGGTATCTTTTATGATTCCGATTTTATTCATTATTATTCTCGGGGTTGTCTCCTTCAATCAGGCAGCAGAGGGTATTCGTAGCAGCTATCAGAATTCGACAGAGCAGACTATTGTAATGACAGGTAAGTATCTGCAGCTTGGAATTGACAATCTTGAAGCGACAGCAGCCCAGTATGTAAGTGCAACCGAGAATTCGAGATATGTTATTGGTTATTATATGGATGATATATTGAAAAACAATGATGTGTATAACCGGATGAAGAGTGAGTTTAAGAGAAAAGAAAGTGTGGATGATTTTATTTCTTATATCTCGGTTCAAACGGACAAGACTTCACCGGTATCAACCACCACGCAAACTACGATGAATATCTCCGGAGGCTTTTATGATACATCCTTCGGGCAGAGTGTAAAAGCAAGCCCGACAAAGAATTTTTGGATTGGGCAGGATACCTATCTGGATGAGAAGCTGGGTGTAGGATCGGATCAGTATTCTCTCCGACTGGTCCGTAATTTCGTCGGTTCCGATGCCTTTATCGTCATTGATATGGATAAGACAATGATTCGAGATCTCCTTTTAAGTGTGGGCTTAGATGAGAGTGGTGTTTTAGCATTGGTGACACCGGAGGGAAAAGAGATCTATAAGACCGGTTGGGAAGCCGATCAAGAGACTGTTTTTCATAATCAGGAGTTTTATCGCAGCATGATTTCTTCTGAAGAGACAAGCGGAGCACAGTATTTAGAATATCAAGGACAGGAACAGCTTTTCATGTATACTAAGCTTGGAGATACCGGGTCTTCTATCTGTGCCCTGATACCGAAGAATACAATTCAAAGTAAAGCGGACAGTATCAGAAGTATCACTATCATTATTGTACTGATTGCCTGCCTCGTAGCAATTATAATAGGTTTTACCATTTCCTTTGGAATTGGAAGGATAATAAAATATATTATTTCTAAACTGAAGAAAGCCTCCGGAGGAGATCTGACGGTTAATTTTACGACGAACCGGAATGATGAATTTCGCATCCTGATCAATGAAATTAACAGCACCTTTAATAATATAAAGGCACTGATCAGCCAGGTAAAGCAATTAAGCGGGGAAGCATCGGCGGAGTCTTACGAGGTTGCCAAAGCCTCCTCAGGTTTTGTGAAGGCAACAGAGGATATCAATCATGCGATGGGTGAGATCGAACAAGGTATTACACAGCAGGCTAGGGATGCGGAAAATTGCCTTGAACAAATGGACCATTTATCTGAAAAAATCGTTCTGATGCTGGAAAACACGAAAGAAGTGAATAGTATTGCTGATGAAACCAAAAGTAGTGTTGGAAAGGGTAGCGTAATTTCTGAGAGGCTGAACATGCAGACAAAGGCTACCATCGAAATCACGATACAGATCGTGGAGGGAATCGAAGATCTTACCGATAAATCAAAGAAAATTAATTCAATCCTTAATATCATAAACGATATTTCGAATCAAACAAATCTGCTTTCCCTCAATGCATCCATTGAGGCAGCAAGGGCTGGGGATGCAGGTAAGGGCTTTGCTGTAGTAGCCGAGGAGATCAGAAATCTTTCCGAACAGATTAAGAACCAGATTACGGATATTAAGAGCATTATCGGAAATATTCAAAGTAGTACCGCATTATTAACTAAAACAGCAAAAGAAGCGGGGGATGTCATGGAACTGCAGGAGGCAGCAGTCAGAGATACTACAGCTTCTTATACTATGATCAACCGGAATGTCGATCAGCTGATGCAGCACTTTGGGCAGATTAATCATAGTGTTTATGATATTGAAGAGGCTAGGGTCAACACCTTAAGTGCTATTGAGAATATCTCGGCAGTACTCGAGGAAATTGCTGCTTCTACGGATAATGTAAGTCATTCTGCTACACATCAGTTGCAGTCAGCCCATCTTCTCAATGAGTCTTCTGGCAGCTTATCGGATAAGTCGGACAAATTGTATCAAGAAACACAGAGATTTACTGTTTAGCAATATAACAAGATGGAAGAGATCAGGGTAATGAAACAGCTGTTAGTAGTATAAGAAGTAGTTTTTCATTAACATAAGAGATACATAATAGGAGGAAATAAAGTATTGGATACACAGCTTAGGTTACCAAGATTGATCAGTGATGGAATGGTGTTACAACGTAACGCAAGAATAAAGATTTGGGGATGGGCCAAACCGGGGGAAATGGTAACGGTTCAATTCATGGGACAAGCATATCAGTCTAATGTCTCAGAGGAGGAGCGTTGGGAGCTTGTGATTACTACTGTACAGGCCGGAGGTCCCTATGTCATGAAGATTATGATGGGGGAAGAAAAGGAGACAATAGAAATTCATAACATCCTGATCGGTGATGTCTGGCTCTGCTCCGGACAATCCAACATGGAGATGCGTATGGAAGCTTTGACGGAGATTTATCCCGAGGAAATCAAGAAGGCAGAAAACCCTTTTATTCGGCAGTTTATGGTACCGATGATTTATAATTTTGCCGGTCCGCAGCCGGATGTAGAAGAAGGCAGTTGGATGTCGGCTAATCCGGATAATGTCTTAAATTTTACCGCCACCGGTTATTTCTTTGCAGTAAATCTGTACCGGAGATATCGGGTACCGATCGGATTGATTAATGCCAGCCTAGGAGGTTCTCCGGCTGAAGCATGGCTGAGTGAGGAGGCTTTACTTCAATTCCCACAATATCTTGAAGCGGCGCATCAATTCCGTGATGCGAAGTATGTGGAAGAAGTTCTGGAGAAGGATCAGAGCCTTCGTGAGGAATGGTGTCGCAATATTTTGCAGCAGGACATCGGACTTAAGGATCCGGAGAAGGCATTCTATTCACTGGGGTATGGTGACTCTGATTGGGATGCGATGAAGGTACCTTCTTACTGGGAAGAGGAGGGAATAGGTGCCTTTAACGGAGTTGTTTGGTTTCGGAAAGAAATCAATCTGACGGCTCAGCTGTCAGAGCAGAAAGCAGTACTAAGAATGGGTAATATCCTGGATGAGGATACGGTATTCATCAACGGAATAGAGGTCGGAACACTTCCAATGCAGTATATACCCAGGCGCTATGAGGTACCGGAAGGGGTGCTTAAGGAAGGAACTAATATCATCGTAGTCAGGGTTGTTAACTATTCCGGTAAAGGAGGCTTCTATAAAGAAAAGCCTTACTGCCTGGAGTTCACACATGATAGGATAGAGCTTAGCGGTCGGTGGAAGTATAGAATTGGAGCTAAAAGTGCACCTTTACCGGAGCCTACCTTTGTTCAGTGGCAGCCATCCGGTCTCTACAATGCGATGATTGCCCCTGTCGTATTCTATCCGATTAAAGGAGTGATATGGTATCAAGGCGAGACAAATACCAGAAAACCCGAGGAATACGAAAGTCTGCTGAAAGCCTTGATTCAAAACTGGAGGGAAAAATGGGGAGAGAAGTTTCCATTCCTTTATGTCCAATTACCAAATTTTGAAGAGTCTCATTCTGAGCCTACCCAAAGTAACTGGGCAATCTTAAGAGAGGGGCAGAGAAGGACTTTGGAGGTGCCGGGTACGGGAATGGCTGTCACCATCGATATCGGTGAATGGAATGATATTCATCCGGTCAATAAAAAAGAGGTTGGTAAACGTCTTTCCCTAGTAGCTCAAAGAATTGCTTATGGAGATAAGTTTATCGTTTCCTCCGGTCCTATGATTCATTCTGCAATCATACAGAATAATAAAATTCGACTTATATTTTTTGAAACGGGAGGCGGATTGCTAACAAAGGATGGAGGTAAGCCGGGCCATTTTGCAATCTCCGGTCCGGATGGAAGGTTTGTCTGGGCAGAAACCGAATTAGACGGTGATAGTGTTCTGATATGGAATGATACGATCCCTAACCCGGTCTGTATC
>JAEZKL010000178.1 GCA_023415475.1 Bacillota bacterium
TTCCGCCTGCACTTGGTATAACTATATTTATAGTATAGATTATTTTAAATACTATATTCCAATTAGTTTATGGTGCTGGCAGGATGTAGACTCAATAAAGAAAGAAGGATATAGTTTCACAGGAACAGATGATGAGATCAAAGCTAAGTATTTAGCTGAAATAGCTAAAAAAGCGGGTTATTCAAAAGATGATATACGAATCTTCTGTGCAACAGGTACAGCTGATTTAGCTTACAATGGGATGAATTCCCAAATTGCTGAAATGAAGAAACTTACTGATACGTTTGTTTATTCAGCTGATCTTAGGAAGGGTAACTTCTATTACTTGACATTGGAGGGCGGAGCGCATAATTGGACGTGCGTGAATCGTTATTTATACAATATCCTGCCAGATTTGTTCTTAGACAACAAATGAGTACGTCTTAGAGAAAATGGTGGAGCAGTTTCAGTAAAGTGAAATAATCTTTGAAAAGGAACAGGAAAGGTATCATTCATATCTCACCTGTTCCTTTTTATGGTTTGCGCGCCATAGGTTCGTTCTGGCGGGTGAAAGTCCCGAACAAGAGGAAATGGCTGAGGGACTTGATGTATCAACGCAGGCAGATGCAAAATGGGAGTCAGGACGGGGGTGATTTTATGACAAATCGAGAAATACATTTCTGGCAAATTTGAAATAAGACATATAGTTCCACATAACAAAAAAGACGTCTCCCTCGGGCATTTAATTAAGACTTTAGATTAATATGCCAGAAATGAGACGTCACTATTGTTTAGATACTAAGGCTTATTTTTTGATTATAGCTTAATATTATCAGAAGGTGAGGCGAGCGGACCCGGGATAACATTAATACCGCGATGATTTCCGAAGAAGTCCGCGTCAAAGTGTATCGGTGTTCCATCCGCATTTTCAAAGTATTGCTCAGGTTCGAAGGCTTTGCCGAGAACATCGGTATTGATCATCCGAACGCTGAAATCCTTGAGGTAATCATATACATTTGTGTTCAAATAATATTGACCGTCTTTTTCCACCAGTTCCACCTTAAGCTCCTGGTCACTGTTTTCAACGAACAGACCCTTAACTTCATTTTTCCATGGTTTGGCACCTTTTAGATATACATTTCCTTCACTCCACACTGGCAGATGACCAAAATGGGCAGGCTCTAAAGCTTTCATGTTTGGACGCTGGGTAAAATCAAACTGCGCAATCCATTCATCATAGGTTGGGTATTCATCGAAAACATGTGTGCCCACTTGTCTGTTTTCCTTCATAGGTTGTGCATCTTGATCATTGTAAGTAATATAGTCTTCAGAAGGCCACTTCTGGACAAATATATTGTTGTAGAAACGGTTATCACCATGAAGAATGGTCATAAAGCCCATTACCTCGGTGCGGTGTGGTATGTGATATGGTGTATAGCGCCAAGTAGTTCCACCACTGACATCGGTTAACGCACCACAGATAAGGTTATGAACCATAGCCACACCTTGTGTTGCAAAGCGAAGGCTGGCGTCTGAAAGCAAGATATTGTTATCGATTAGTGTTGGACCATGGCTAACTTCTACAAATATATCCTGAGACATCATACCTCCGTTTAGAACTTTAGCAAACGCTGGCTTCTGGTTATCGTGAAGCAGATTCTGGGAAATACGAGTGCCCTGAGCTTCCCAGTCACACCAAATTCCCATGGTGCAATGGTGGATATGGTTGCGGCGTATGAGCACATCAATAGCTGCATGCATTTTAATTCCAGAAATTTCTGCTCCGCCAAGCTCCATCATATTATTGATATGGTGGATATGGTTGTCTTCAATAGTACTAAACACACCGCCCATACGGCCAATAATGCCGCCCTGTTCACAGTGGTGTATGTTACAGCGGCGAATTATATGACTTCCGATTTTTTCTTTCAGCCAACCGTGATACTGGCCACGACAAGCAGCGTCACGTTCCATCTGAGTAGGACTCTTTACTTGCTTATATGTGAAATAATGATTGTTGTCAGGATCAAGATATTTGCCCAGAGAAATACCGGAGCACTTGCTGTTTGAAATCTCACAATCTTCGATGATCCAGCCTTTACTCCAGTGAGGACCAATCATACCATCCTGAAAAGCGGCAGGCGGTGCCCAGGTGGTGGCAGCTTTATCAATTTTGAATCCTCTGACAGTATGATAATCAATGCCTGTCTTAGATGGCATAAAGCACATGCGACGTACATTGATCTCTACATTTTCCTTATTTGGATCCTTACCTTGGAAGTTAGCATAAATGATGGTTTCATCGGAATTTGTGTCCTGTTCAGTATACCACTTATAAACAGAATCTTCCGGTACCCAACTGCATTCATAAACATCGCCTTTAATACACTCTTCCAAAGTTACGGTTTCATACATAGCCTTGTCATTTAAATAAACACAGCCAGTATGTTTATTTGGTGTGGCGAAGTACCAGTCCCCATATACTAAAGTGGTATATGGATTGTACTCACCGAAAACGCTATTTGCTATCCGGCATACCCAGACATTTTCCTTGTAATGCTGCCAGTTTTTTACTTGTTCCGCGCCGGTAATCACAGCACCTAGAGGTGTAGTACTGGAATAAGTGATACGGGCATCTTCAGTACCGGCATGAACCGGATCTACATATTCCCGGTAAACTCCCGGTGCTACTAACACTTCATCACCTGGGAGTGCCAGCTTAACAGCTTCGTTGATCCGTCGGAATGGTCTCTCGATGGAACCATTGCCGTCTTTCACAGCATTTGCATTTACATAGTATTTCATGATAACCTCCTATTATTGAAATATTTATGTCAGGATACTATTTCTAACATATTTTATTATATGACAAGATTTTCTATTATTCAACATTATGCATCGAAATTAGAACCCATTTTACATACTTAATTAGGAATACAAATGATAAATGTCAGGATTATTTCTATGATGTTGAAAGCGGGCTTCGACGAAGCGACTGAATGTAGATTCTCAAATAATGGTTTTCTTCTGGAATGAGACAGGAAATTGGGATGGTACCGACACATGGAGCGGGATGATTAAAGATTCAGAATTACGAGACACGGCCTACGCTAGTAATGGAACCGTACTGTGCAATTTGATGTATGCTCAATGGAAAGTATGTTATAAAATGGATTCCCGTAGACTGACCAATTTTGATTATCATCCACATTTAATATATTGTATAGACGTCAGCCCAATTTTTTGAGAATAATTGACATAAATGATAAATGGGTTTAGAATTTAATAGCAAGATAATAACTTTTTGAGGAGGTGTAATGATGAACGTGAATATTCTGGATAATATTATACTTGGAAGAAATTCCCATTATATCGCGCGTATTTCAGCATTTTTGTTGATTAAAGGGGGAAGTCTGTCCAAAATTCAATATTGTTTCCAGAATGAATAATCATCATTACCTAAGAAAATAAAAATCAGACTCAGGAGATTATTCGTTTCCTGGGTTTTTTTAGGTTCTATGTCAATAGTTGGGGTAGAATAGGTAAACTGAAATTTTTTCGAAGGGCCAACCACGTTAGTTAGTGATTGGCTCTTTGTTTACTTGTAAGGTGTGTAGAATTCTAAGCCTAAAGTTGTC
>JAEZKL010000029.1 GCA_023415475.1 Bacillota bacterium
TAGATACCTCCTTTTACTGCTCTTTTATAGCGGCCTTAGCTCGAGAGCGCCTTGGTGGTTTGCCTTTTGACTTTTGCTGGAGCCGCTGCTTAACGTCCTCAAGACGCTTCTTGATGGAAGCGCGCTCTTCTCCAGGGTTATTGTTTCGCTGGAACATACCGATTGAGCCGGACCCCGACCGATCCGGCTCTTGAGTAGGGTTTGTCTTCCGCTCCTCCTTACGTATGGATTCGATCCGGAGTTCAAGCTTTTGGATCTCCTTTGGGGCACCCTCATAATCAAGGCCGAATTTCTCCTGGAGTGCGGCTTCTGCTTTTGCAATCTGATTTCGCATACCCTCAATTTCAGCTTCAGGAAATCGATCCGGCTCACGCTTGACCTCCCTTATCCTTTCTTCGTGCATGTTGATCGTGCCTTTCAACTCCTCCAGATCGTCACGCTGATATTCAAGTTTGATAAGGTCTTGCTCCAGAGCCGTAAATGTTGGCTCCGGAATTGTGATGATACTTCCGTTTGCCTTAACCGCTTCTTTTTGATCAATGGGTTTGATTTCGGCAACGGTGTTCACATTACCCCAATTAAGCCTCGAATAGATACGGTTGATTTTTGTCGCATCTTCGGCTTTGACAACGAGATCCATTCCATCTGCGGCTGTTTTGTCGTTTATCACACAGTACAGCACGCCGTATTGCTTCGCTAAAGCATGGAAGTCGTCAAGCTTGCCATCCGGAATCGTAATGACCTTCTGTTCTTTTCCTTCACGGTAAAAGCGGGCCATGCGCGTCTTTCCGCTCGTCCTATGAGCATCCTTCATAAGGGCGGCGACAAGAACGGCCAAATTCTTCGCCGCAGCCCCGGTGATACGAAAGGCAAGTTCGCCGCCTTTAAACGTATAGTTCACAATCTGATCTACCGCATCCATGAATGTATCCTCCTTAACGTTCAAATTGTTTTTCTTGTTTACTGAGTGTCTGTTCTGCCTTGATTGGCTCATTTTGTTTTAGTAAAATTTGTTGCTGGGCAATATGAGCAGAACGTTCTTCAATCTCTTTGCAGTTCTTTACCTGGGCACGAAGGGGTTTAAGTTGTGCTGTAATTGCGGCACATTGCTCTTGCAGGGAAATTAGTACGTCTTTTCCTTCAGCGATACGCCGCTTCCGGTAAAGAGCATCACGCTGACCAAGCAAAGCCTCAATCTTTAGTTCAGTTTTGGCACGGTAAGCGTTTAAATCGTTCATTGTGGAAATGCCGTTTCTGCTTAATAGCCGGAATTGTTCCACATACCTTTCCATTTGGCCGATTTCATTTCTGAGAATATACGCAGTTCTTCGATTTGACGTATATGGTTGTTTCCGGATTGCCCCGAGCTGGTAAAGGTATTTGTAATAGAGCGCGCGTATCCCGGTAAGCTTGGTGGGAACATGCTTTGGAAATGCGTTGCCGGCGCGACGCCGACGCGTAGAAATCAGGAGTGCAGCCAAGGGTTGGCGCTCTCTATTTCGCTCAATGCGTTGGCGTATGGCGCTTTCGGAATAATCCTCGCCAAGTCGATATACGCGCCGCGCACGCGTACCGTCCCCGGGTGGTGTCACAGTCATGTACTTGATATTCGGACCGTAATGCACCCGATAACCCAGCTTACCCATAGCGGTGGTGAATTCTCGGAAAGAGAAAGACGCAGCGATTGCCGCGTCTATGTCTTTTCTAATCATATCATTTCGGGACGGAATTCCTTGCTTTTGTTCTGTCCATTCTTTGTAAGTCAGGCTTCGAGTATAAGAATTTTGAGGCAGGACTGATAGCCCAGCTTGCTTGCACAACTCATCGTTGATTTCACGCAATTGCGTGAGATATGCAAGCTTATTCTCATACTTCTTCCCATCAACGAATGAGACAGAGTTAATAACGATATGGCTATGCAGATGATCTTCATTCAAATGTGTACCAATAACCACCTGGTATCTCTTCCCGAAAAACCGCTCCGCCAACTTAACGCTTATTTCGTGTGCCTGTTCAGGGGTGGCTTCAAAGTCCTTGAAGGAATGAATAAACCGAAAGCCCAGTATTCTATCTTTTTTTCCATACAGAGCTTTCGTTTCCTGCATTTCCTGATAAGCAGTGTCAGTGCTTGTACAGTTAATGCAGGAGGTATATTCAAAGTTCTCACCTTTGAAAGGATCGGCAGCATAGTCAATTGCATTCTGCAAGGTTGTCTTTTTCTTGTCGGTCGCATATTTAACGCTTTTTTGTAGACGGTCATAAATAGGGGTTGGTATTAATATTACGGCCATTTCATTTAAGCGCCTCCTTGACTAGGGAAATTACTTCGCCCTGCATGCGTAATACCTGTGCGATACTGTCAGGGCTTATCCTGCCATCTGAGTTGGCAATTTTTGCGATTTGATTAATGTTGACACCGATTTTGTTTACCTCATTGGCCAAGGTATAGTAATCGACATCGGGTGGCAGTCGTACAAAGCCGTTTAATAACATTTGGCGAACATACTCTTCTTTCCCGACTTTTCCTCCGGCTTTAGCAAATTTCTTTTCAAGAGTAGCATTTTCAGCTTCGTCAACCCGCGTCACCCAACGTATTTGCCGGCGTCTATTTTTTTGTTTTGGCACACGTTATTGCTCCTTCCTTCTTGAAATTAGCACGATGGACACAAGGGATACC
>JAEZKL010000032.1 GCA_023415475.1 Bacillota bacterium
TGTTCCTCCGTATTCTTGGCTGTGATTCCAGATATTAGGCTCTCGGATGGGTTTTCATATACACTTCCCTGCTGTTCTTAAAGCTATGGGGAAGATATAATTGCGTGGTTGCTATATCCGCATGTCCCAAGAACTCCTGAACGCTACTTAAGTCCGCACCGTTTTCCAATAAATGCGCAGCAAAGGAATGTCGAATGGAATTTGGATTAATTTCTGAGATACCAGCCTGCTTTGCGTATAATTTCAATATCTTCCACAAGCCTTGCCTCGTAAGCGCTTCGCCGGAGGAGTTCAGAAAGAGAAATTCATTATGTTTTTTATTAAAGCCTTCCTCCCGGATAGCAAGATAAGCAGCTAAGGAATTCTTCGCTGATTTACCGAAAGGGATATTGCGCTCTCTCCGGTCACCACAGGTGATATATCGGCTCGATAGATTTACGTCCCTGACCGTCAAGGATATAAGCTCCGATACTTTGATTCCGGTAGCATATAGCAGCTCCAACATTGCCAGGTCTCGGATGCCCTTCTTGGTATTGGTGTCTGGTTGCAGAAGCAAATGGTCTACCAGATCCGTCTTTATAACCTGAGGAGATTTTTTTTGAACCTTAGGCGGTTTTATCCGCTCAGAGGGATCGCTTGTAATCACTTGATGCTTGATTAAATAAAGCAGAAATGCCTTAATTGCTGCAATATTTCTGGAGACAGAGGCAGGTGACAAGCCTTCCTTCTCCAGAGTTAATATATAGGAATTCAGATTGGTTTCGCTAATCTTAGCTACAGAATTGATCGACTGCTTCTCCAAAAATAGCTGAAGCTTTTTTAAATCGTTCTGATAGGCTTGTAACGTGTTCTTGGATGCATGCTTAACTTCCTGCAGATAATTGATGAAATCATTGATATATTGTTCCACGATATATCTCCTCCTTCGCTATAATCCAATCCTCTATTATATATATAATTTTTATATAAATAATCCTAACGCTTTCTTTAAGAAATATGCACCTGGATAAGCTTCCAGAAAGCTTGCAAATATTAAAGCAATCGCTAAAAGTATGATAACCAGCAGATTATCCCGAAGCGGTTTTAATATTGCAGTCAGGCTGGTATGGCTTGATTGATAGATATCCCTACTGAGAAGATATCCCTTATATAGACAGATCAGTACGATGGGCAGATATATTAGGCCGTGGGGAAATAGATAGACTAGCACTAATACGATCCCCTTAAAGCCATATTCCATGGTAATTGCCGAGATGAAAAAGCCCGAAAGGAAACCAAAGGAGGCTATCTTAAATGCCATATACGGAATCCCGAGTATCGTAATACAGAGTAACCAAAACATAATAAAATCACTGAAATTGTTACCTAAAACATATCGAAATAATCCGGCATGATCAATTTCACTATCTGCTATCTCAGTAAATACATTATCCTCATAAACCTGCAGGCGCTTCGTATATTTCTCTTGAAAGGCATTGGCACATACAATCCCGAGAAACAATCCAACAATCAATAGAATAACCGCACCCTGTATTATACTCGGTCGGTTTAACTGTAATCTAAACTTACTCATTCTTATGCCTACCATCTTATCAGTTATAATACATAGATATGATATAGTAAGTAAAATAGAACAAGCATATCGAGTACTTTAATGACTTTTCATCATTGTCCAACCTTAGCCTTATATGCCAAAATCGCTGCAACAGTCTTCGCATCCTTGATTTCTCCCGCCAGTATCAGCTTCGTCAGCTCCTCCAAAGAATGATGCTCAATTGTTACAAATTCATCCTCATCCAAATTCTGCTTCGTCGGCGTAATACCGGTGGTGTAGTAGATGCATATCTTTTCATTACTAAAGGCAACCGTAGTATATACATCAATCAGATGATGGACCTCTCCGGCTTTATAACCGGTCTCCTCCTCGCACTCGCGAATCGCGCAGGTCATATTATCTTCACCGGTATTTAAACCGCCGGCCGGAATCTCCAGGGTATAGCTATCAACTGCATTACGGTACTGACGGACCATAACAATTCTGCCCTGGTCATCCACCGGCACCATGGCCGAGGCTCCCTTATGATGAATGAAATCAAAGGTTGTCGTCTTCTGACCATTAATTTCTATGGTATCATGATAATAATCGATGATACGTCCCTTTTGAACTAAGTCTCTTTTCACACGTTTATATGGACTCATAGCTTCTTCTCTCCTTTGATCACATCTTTTTACTTAAGGCTTCTGCCTTTTCATAACAGGCATCCGTAGCTTTCATAATGGCATTACGCAGCCCGTGCTCCTCCAGGGCTTTTACGGCAGCAATGGTCGTCCCACCGGGGGAGCAGACATTATCCTTAAGCTTTCCGGGATGTTCTCCGGTCTCTAATACCATGGCCGCAGCACCCATAACCGTCTGAGCTGCAAGAACATATGCCTTATCTCTTGGGATACCATATGCAACTACGCTGTCTGCCAGTGCTTCAATAAACATATATACATAGGCCGGTGAGCTTCCACTCGCACACACGACCGCATTGATTGATTTCTCATCAAATACTTCGTACTTACCGAAGGACCGAAAGAAACGATCAATTTCCTTCTTCTCTTCCTCACTGTAAGCTTCCGGGGAGTAGGAAATACCGGTCATACCTTTACCTACCATAGCCGGTGTATTCGGCATGGCTCTGATAATACGGACCTCATCACCCAGGATCTCTTGCATCGTAGCAATGGTAATGCCGGCTGCAATCGAAATAATAACATGCTCCTTCGTTACCGAAGACTTAATTTCTTTTAAAACCGTCGCAAAAAATTGTGGCTTCACCGCAAGCACTAGATATTTGCATTGTTTTACCACTTCTATATTATCCTTTGCATAAGGAACCTGAGTTTCTTTATTAACATACTGGCAACGCACCTGCGATACATCCGTAAATACCACTTCTTCTTTCCCAAAGGTATTGCCGGCTGCCTGAATTAAGGGATAACCCATGTTACCCGCACCGATGAAACCAAATAATGCCATGCTTCGTCCTTCTTTCCTAAAAGATTTACATAATAGATTAAATGTATTCTAACATAAAAGCAGAAAGATAGGTAGTATTTTAACAAAAAATTGTAAAAATACTACCTAGATCTACTAATTCATAATTTACTAAAGCCTTTTCTCCAGATGATATGGTCTCCTATATGTTCTTTCCCTTTGATACAGTTATGTACGTTTAGCCTAATTTCTCAACAAGTGTTTCAATTCGATCGAGACCCTTTTTAATCTGTTCCATGGAGATAGCATAGGATAGTCTGATATGATCTGCAAAGCCAAAATCGGCACAGGGAATAACGGCAACATTATAATCTTCGATCAGGATTTTCGCTAATTTATCTACATTACTAATCTTCTCGCCATTGTATTCCTTCTCTAACAGCTTACTGATGTCAACAAACATATAGAAAGCACCTTGAGGCTTTAAGGCAGAAATGTTTTTGATTTGCGCTATTCTTTCCACCATAAAGTCGCGTCTCTTCTTGAACTCGGCATGCATCCTGTATACGGAATCCTGAGGACCTGTAATTGCTTCCAATGCGGCTTTCTGAGCGATGGAGTTCGGATTAGAGGTCTGATGACTCTGCACGCTACCCATCAGCTTCGCTATCTCCTTAGAGGAACCGGTAAAACCAATTCTCCAGCCGGTCATGGAATAGCTCTTGGCGACACCACTGCAGGTGATCGTTCTCTTATAAATTTCTTCATTAAAGGAAGCGATACTGATTGCTTCTCCTTCATAGATAAGATTCTCATACATCTCGTCAGAAACCACATAAAAATCTTTTCTGACAGCAACCTCTGCAATCGCCTCCAGCTCTTCTCTTGTGTAAATCATACCGGAGGGATTGCTGGGAGAATTTAAGATCAATGCCTTTGTTTTCTCGGTACAGGCAGCTTCAATCTGTGCAGCCGTAACTTTATATTGATTGGATTTCTCACCTCTTACGAATACAGGAATACCGTCAGCCAGCTTAACAATCTCAGGATAGCTTAACCAATAAGGGGTAGGAATGATAACCTCATCACCCGGATTACAGATTGCTTCAAAGATATTGGTTAAGGAGTGCTTTCCACCGTTACTGACAACAATCTGGCTTGGTTCATAGCTAATCTTATTAAAGCTTTGGAACTTGTCGCATACTGCTTTCCGAAGCTCCAAGGTTCCCTCTGCAGGTGTATATTTTGTAAAACCGTCATGAATCGCTTTAATAGCTGCATCACATATATTATCAGGAGTATTAAAATCAGGCTCACCTGCTCCAAATCCAACTACATCGATTCCTTTACTCATTAATTCCTTAGCCTTAGCGGTTATCGCCAAGGTGGATGAAGGCTTCACTGCCTGCGCTTTATTTGATAATGTTAACGCCATAGAAATCACACCGTCCTTTATTCATAATTAATAGTATTCACTATCGAAATATTTATCATTGTAATATATAAGCTTTAATATTGCAACAAAAATATCAAAAATAATGAAAAAAGTATTTTCCATGGCTTTCATATGTCCGCGTACGGAAGAATTGTTGTGCATTTTGTGCATTTAATGGTGTAATCTGTCTTAATTTTCCTAATATCACCTCTTTGATAGGCTTATTTTTATTTGGTTTCTATGTGCTTTCACTTTATTTTCTTAATAATTGAACCTATAAACTTAATAATTTAATCTCTTTCAATCTTGATTAATAAGAATATATTACATATCTAATTATTCTTACTTATATTTATTCATCAATTCGTTCTCATTATATGACTTCTTATTCTTATGAAGGGTTTCTCTATCATTTTTTCGGTTCGAAGCAATGATTAGGCTCGACTGAATGACCGTTAGAATGCAAAAGCCCCAGAACAAAATGGTCGAGATTTCATTTCCGACAAAGTCCATAGTTGGATTATATCGATCCAGAACAAGAAATGTCATGAATATTCCGGATAATATCAGAAGGATATGCGGCAATAGTAACCTTATCTTTTTCAATTTATTCTACCTCCTTAATCATAATGCAGTCACTTACTTCTCTGCCGCCGTCACAGGGGTGATTCACCTCTGCATCCTGGAATGTCATGGATGAGGATTTCCCTCCGTCCAGATTATAAGCGGCACTACAACCCAAATCCTCGAATAATTGTGACAGCTCATTCAAGGTCATTCCATCAGAATAACCACTTTGGCGACCATCCACTACAACAAAGCAGTAATGTCCAGGCTCATAGTATCCGATAGCACTTCTGGGATTTATCCTTGCGATATGCTTATCTGTATTAAATGAGGTCATACTGCTCCCCGCTTCATCAATAAGTTCAGGGCCAAAGCACCAAGCCTGCCATGCACCATCTGCCACCACCTTATCTGCATCGAATTCCTCTGGAGAATAAGTACTCATAGATCCGTCGCTATAAAGTACACAGACATCCATACCGTTAGAGGTATCTCGGTATACAGCACCATTACGGATTACAACACCATTATTGCCGTTACCATAATAATCTCCATTAATCGCCAAGAGAGCATTCAATTCCTGATCCATAGAAAGAACCGTTTCCGTATATCCGATCCCGTAAGTATTGTCTGCAAAGCCGCTCTGCAGACAGGTGATATCGTTAATATAGATATCTGCCACATAGTAGGTAACCTTATGGCCTCCGCTTCCGGTAGTATATTTCTCTACGGTTATTGAGATATTCTCGCCACTGTAAGAGGTGTCCGTAGATACTACCTCATCGGTAAAATATTTGGCGAATTTCTCTCCAGGATCAGTTGTGTAGTCGGTGGTATCCGCGGTTGCTATGGTACCCGAGTCTTCCGGAACCTCAAGTACTGCATTATCTAGTTGGCGGGGGACTTTATAATATAATCCGTAAAAACCTCCTACGTAGGCTGCGATGATAAGTATATCTATGATTGCTACCAACCAAATCGGCATTAATTTTCTATCTTTACTCATAAGCAGCTTCCTTCCTTTTCTAGTTTATTACAAAATTACAAAATGCTGTATGCAAAAGCTTATAATAAATAAGACTATCTCCTTAAGACTTAAAAATCATTTTAATATTCATTGATTTTATAATTATACTTTACACCTCCAACCTTAGAGAAACTTAAAATAACACCTTAAGTGTATATTAATTTCACGGTTATCTTTCGATAAAACGCGTATGTCAGCCCTATGTGAAGTTCGCTATAAAAAAGGTTTTCTTTTTCCAATAATAATCATTCCACAGAATACATAGTAAAAGCAGAGTACTACACCTATCGGCCATTCCTTAATAATCTGTCCTGTCTCCTGTAATCCCATATATATGAGCAATATACCTACAAGGATTCCACAAAAACATCCCCACCATTTTCCTTTTGACATCAAGAGCCCGGCAATAACCAAGCTACAAATTGCAATCCAAACGAAAGGATGTATAAGCGAAAATCCACCACCGTAAATAAGTATGCCGTAAAACAAGAAAGCGATAATAGCAGGAATATAATAGATTATTTTTTTCAATTAAGTCTTCCTCCATTAATTCTAATTTATCGTTCCATCCAATACCATGTTTTCTTACGATTATAGCAGTATTTCTCGCTATAATAAATAGTCTTTATGAAATCGAGTAGGAGGCGGTGATTAACCGCCGTCCTCTCACAGCACCGTGCGTCAGACTGTCTAACAATTAGAATAAACAGCTTGATGTACGGTGCTTTATAATAGATACATTAAATAAAGTATCAGGAATATCTTCAAATAAGCTTGCAATGGCCATTTATACGGCCATTCTTTTAAATTTTTCTGATAATTCTTGAACGGAATG
>JAEZKL010000037.1 GCA_023415475.1 Bacillota bacterium
GTACAATGAATAGGAAGCTCCTAAAGTTTTCCTTGGTATGTGTAACGGGAACATTAGTGCTCACAGCCAATCCAAAGACAGCAATGGCTTATGAGGAAGCAGTTGCTGGATTTACTGCAGATAAGATAACCACCAGCACCGGCTACGGTGATGAAGGAATGGTATCCAGCTTATCCACCTACGAGATACCAATTCCCGGTTTTATAAATATAGGTATTGCTGATGTAGATAATAACTTAAATATTCGTTCCGGCCCTGGTGAAGATAAGAAACTTGTCGGTAAGCTTCCTAAGAACGGCGGTTGCGAAATCCTGGAAGAAGGCAAGGACGGATGGACCAAGATTACCTCCGGTAAGGTAACAGGATATGTGAAAAGCGAGTATCTTATTACCGGTGCCAGAGCCACTCAATTAGCGAAAAAGCTTGGTAACTATATCGCTACTGCGAATACCAACGGACTTCGCGTACGTATGAATCCCTCCACCGAATCGGAGGTAATTGATCAGATTGCTAAGGGTGAAGAGTTGATCGTTCTTGATAGCAGAATCATTTCAGATGATAAAGAGCATGGTAAGTGGGTTCAGGTAAGTCTTGACTCCGATGATTCCGAAGATGGTACCATCGCTTATGTAGCGAAGGAATATGTTGATCTATCCTTCCAGCTTATTAAAGCAGTATCCATGGAAGAATTGCAATATGGTGCCGGTGTCTCCTCTACCCGTGTTAAATTAGTTGATTTAGCAAAGCAATATCTAGGTGACAGATATGTATGGGGTGGTACGACTCTCGGCAGAGGCGTAGATTGCTCCGGATATACACAGGCATTGTACAGAAAGTTGGGTATCTATATCCCTCGTACCTCCAGAGAGCAGGCAAGAAGCGGAAATTCAGTTTCTACCTCCAACCTGAAGCCCGGTGATTTAGTATTCTACGGAAGCTCTTCTTACATCAATCATGTAGCAATGTATATCGGTAACGGTAAGGTTATTCATGCAAGCAACAGAAGAGATGGTATTAAGATCTCTAATATGTACTACCGTTCACCTGTAAAGTGTGTAAGATACATTAATGAATAATGTTGAATTTCATATTGAATGATAAGGAATGGTTGAACAGTTGCTGTTCAACCATTTTTACGTGTATGAAGAGCATTTATATACTTGCTTATGTATTTATCCTATCACTTAAGATTAAATTTACCTTATTTAATGCCACAAAGATTGACAGCACCGAAATAGAATTTTATAATAGCCGTATTAAACAGAAAGCCTTCGATAGAAACAGTAATCGGACAGACAAGGAGTAAAGGACATGGAATATCTATTAATTATTGTGGCAGTAATGGCCGCTATTGTCATATGGAGTATGATCAGCAACAGAAACAATCTTAAGTTATTAAAGCTTCGTCTTAAGAGAGAATGGGGTGATACACCTACCGAGGAGTACTCTTCCGAAAAGCTGGAATTTCTTAAATCATATTATAACTCGGTAAAGGATGAAAATCTCGACGTTGACGATATTACCTGGAATGATCTTGATATGGATGATATCTTCATGGAGATGAACAACACCCAGTCCTCCATCGGAGAGGAGTATCTCTTTTCCTTACTTCGTAAGCCCTGCTTTTCGGAAGAAGAACTGAGGGAACGAAATCGCTTAATGAAGTTCTTTACGGATAAGGAGCCCGAACGGATTGAACTACAGGCTAAACTTCATAATATGGGAAAGCTCCGCAACATTTCCGTTTTTGAATATATCAACCGTCTGGAAGCGCAAGAGTCCCAAAGCAATCTGATTCATTATCTGTTGGATTTAGGCTTTTTGCTATCTATTGCATTGATTTTTGTTAATCCCGGATTAGGTGGAGGAGCAACCTTTGCATTTATGATTATCAATATCTTTCATTATTATTCCTGCAAAGCGAAGATCGAGAATTATATTAGCGTATTCTCTTATATCTTTCGCTTATTGGATAATACCAAGGCCATCATACGTCTTGACCTTCCTGAGATAAAGGAATATACCGCACGCCTTCGTGAGGATATCAAGTATTTCAACAAGATTAAGCGTGGCTCCTTTCTTCTTGCCCCTAAGAACGCTAACGGTAATATTATGGATGCTATTTTTGATTATTTCCGAATGCTCTTTCACTTGGACCTGATTAAGTATAACTCTATGCTTAGTTTCTTTAAGAAGAACCGTAAGGTGCTGAACCGAATCTATGAGAATGTCGGCTATATTGACAGTATGATTGCCGCAGCCTCCTTCCGAAAATTAATCTATTATTACTGTGAACCGGAGCTTACCAAATCAGAAAAGCCTTTTCTGTCGGCCACTGATTTATATCACCCCTTACTGGAACAGCCGATTGCTAACTCCATTACCGAGAACCGCAGCGTACTGCTTACCGGCTCCAATGCCTCCGGCAAATCAACCTTTATTAAGACTCTGGCGATCAATGCGATACTGTCTCAGACGATCTATACCTCCACCGCGACACGATATCAGGGGAGCTATTTTATGATCTATTCCTCGATGGCATTACGGGATAATATCTTCAGTAGTGAGAGCTATTATATTGTTGAAATCAAATCATTAAAACGCATACTTGACAAGATTAATCCTGATATTCCGATGCTTTGCTTTATCGATGAGGTTCTGCGCGGTACTAATACTCTGGAGCGCATCGCTGCCTCCTCCCGTATACTGAATACCTTAGCACAGCAAAATGCGTTAGTTTTTGCCGCAACTCACGATATTGAGTTGACTCATATTTTGGAGAAAAATTTTTCGAATTATCATTTTCAGGAACGTATTGAGGATAAGAAGATATTATTTGATTATAAGCTATATCAGGGAAAAGCCGTCTCTAAAAATGCCATCAAGCTTCTTGATATGCTGGGCTATCCCCATGAGATTATTACCTCCGCAGAACAAGCAGCACAGGAATTTCTAAGCAGTGGTGATTGGAGTAACTTATAACCGGAGCATTAATAAACCGCAAGAGATTAACCAATCGGCCGATTTGTGCTATCACCTAAATTTGCTGTGCTTTGACAGCATGAATGATTAATACGCTATCTCAATTTCAACTAAACTATTTATAAAGGATTGGAGAAATATATGAACGTTACCATTTATACCGATGGAGCTGCAAGAGGTAATCCGGAGGGACCCGGAGGCTATGGGGCAATCGTCGTCTTTGTTGATTCGAAGTGAACCACTCATGAAAGAGAATATTCAGCAGGCTATAAGAAGACAACCAATAACCGGATGGAGCTAATGGCGGCAATTGCCGGCTTAGAAGCTCTTACCAAGCCCTGTCAGGTTGTATTATTTTCCGATTCCCAGTACTTAGTGAAGGCTTTTAACGAGCACTGGCTGGAGGGCTGGATACAGAAGGGGTGGAAGAGAGGGAAGAATGAGCCGGTGAAAAACATCGATTTATGGAAACGCCTTCTGAAGGCAATGGAGCCTCATCAGGTACGTTATGAATGGGTTCGGGGACATAATGGTCACCCGATGAACGAGCGTTGTGATGTATTAGCAACAACAGCCGCAGACGGAGAACAGCTGGCAGATGATATTCAACTCGAATAATATCGAACTATAATAAATTCTATAACATACAAAACCGAGCAATATGATATGCTCGGTTTATTTTATATATGATTTATAGAAGTTTGAGAAATAACTTTTATGAATATTCACCCAATATCCTAACTTTATCAAATCCTACCAATTTATGGAACTATGGAATGTTCTTCATCGTCAAATTGATAGAAACCATAAAAAATCTTTGGAGGAGGATTATTATGAAGAAAATTATGAAGGTAAGGATTAGTTTTATTATTGTAGCAGTAATCGTATTAACCGGCTTTTATGGATGTACCAGTAAGAAATCGTATGATACTAATGTCTCAGCCAGTTCCACTTATTATGAGACGTCGATGACAGGCATGCAGCAAAGCTATGATTCTATGGATCGCAACAGTGCCATCCTTCCAACCCATTATTTTGTTGAGGAGGAGCTGGCTTTCGATGAAGCCCAACAAGAAAAATACAATACAGAAGAGTATAATGCAATTCGTGAGAACACTTTTAAATCGACAAAGGATTATCCCTTATCTACCTTTTCCGTCGATGTAGACACCGCTTCCTACAGTAATATACGAAGAATGATTTATGAATCCGGTGAGGTTGTTGCTGACGCTGTTCGAATTGAAGAGATGATCAATTATTTCAAGTATGATTATAAACCGCCAACAGGAGAGGTACCATTTTCCATCAATACGGAATTGTCAGACTGTCCTTGGAATGAGAACGCAAAGCTTTTACTAATCGGTTTACAGTCAAAAGAAATTGATTTAAGCGAACGCCCAAGCTCCAATCTTGTATTTTTACTGGATGTATCCGGTTCTATGAACTCGCCGGATAAACTCCCGCTCATGCAGAAGGCCTTTGTTATGCTGAGTGAGAATCTGAATGAAAATGACAGGATTTCCATAGTTGTTTATGCCGGCAGGGAAAGTGTGGTGCTGGAGGGTGTCAGAGGTGACGAAACCTTACAAATCACAAGTGCCATAGAGGACTTGACCGCCGGCGGTAGTACAGCCGGATCAGCCGGAATTACCAAGGCATATGAGTTGGCTGAAAAATATTATATCAAGGGTGGCAATAACCGTGTCATTTTAGCAACCGACGGTGACCTAAATGTGGGAATTACGAGTGAGGGCGAATTAACCAGGTTAATTGAGAAGAAAAGAAATAAGGGTGTTTTCTTGTCTGTACTTGGTTTTGGAACTGAGAACATCAAGGATAACAAAATGGAAGCACTTGCTGACAATGGAAATGGCAACTACTCCTATATTGATTCCATGTTAGAAGCTAAGAAGGTTCTAGTGGAGGAGATGGGCGGAACCTTATTCACTGTTGCAAAGGATGTGAAGCTGCAGTTAGAATTTAATCCGGCAGTGCTCAAGGGCTACCGCTTAATCGGTTATGAAAACAGATTATTGAATACCGAGGATTTTGAAGACGATACGAAGGATGCAGGTGAAATCGGAGCAGGCCACCGTGTTACCGCTCTATATGAGCTTATTCCCATTGATTCTAAGCAGGAGCTTCCTGGCACAGAATTAAAATACCAATCACAGACCTCAGCTACAGATAGTAAGGAATGGCTTACCATCAGTATCCGCTATAAGAAACCGAATCAGGATAATAGTGAGTTGATTTCTGCAGTTGTCGATGGTTCGACCTATTCTTCCGAGATGCCACAGAATCTAAACTTTGCCAGCTCGGTAGCTGCTTTCGGAATGTTGCTGAAAGACAGTGAATATCGTGGAACTGCTTCGTATCAGATGATTTTAGATATGCTAGCACATGAGGATTATTCCGAGGATGTATACAAGGATGAGTTTCTCGCTCTGGTGAAAAGGATGCAATAAAACAGAAAAATAACTCCATTTTATGGAGTTATTTTTTTCGATACACTAACCTTGCAAAAGGTGACTATTATGGTATAATTGTTATGATTTAAAAAATCGAACAAAACACCATGTATATTGCTGGTTAAGCCATTGACTACCATACCTAGTATTTATAATCAGCTTAAAGAATATCTTTTATGAATTCCTAAGGTGGATTACTGATACAAGCTACGATAATCCAAACAATTTCAAAAGAATAAATAAAATACGAAAGGATTCTTGAACCATGACTCAATTAACTCCTCTGATGCAGCAATACCTGCAGATTAAGGAACAATATAAAGACTGTATCTTATTCTACCGTCTGGGCGATTTTTATGAGATGTTTTTTGAAGATGCTCATGTTTGCTCCAGAGAGCTGGAGATTGCGCTAACCGGTAAAAGCATTGGGCAGGAGGAGAGGGCTCCCATGTGCGGCGTGCCCTATCATGCGGTTGATAATTATTTAAGTAAATTGGTAAGCCGCGGTTACCGAGTCGCTATCTGTGAACAGGTAGAGGATCCCAAGCAGGCCAAGGGTATTGTAAAAAGAGAGGTGATCCGTATTGTTACTCCCGGAACCAATCTGAATACTCAGGTACTGGATGAATCAAAGAATAATTATTTGATGGCAGTAGTACATACAACCAATGCCTATGGTATATCCATTGTCGATGTAACCACTGGAGATTACTATGTTACAGAGGTCGATACGGAGCGCAAGCTGATGGATGAGATCTTTAAATGGTCTCCCTCGGAAATCATCTGTAATGATACCTTCTTTGTATCCGGCGTGAATATAGAAGCGTTGAAAAACTATAATAATATTGCACTATCTCCGTTAGAGCCCTGGTATTTTGATGATGAGCTCTGCATTCGTGCCCTTAAGGAGCATTTTAGTGTTGCGACTGTCGATGGTCTTGGATTAAAGGATTATACCATCGGGGTAATTGCAGCCGGCTGCATAATGCAGTTTTTAAGGGAGACACAGAAGAGCTCCTTATCCCATATCATTAAGCTTTCACCATATACCTATGAGAAATACATGCTGCTCGACAGCTCTACGGTTCGTAATCTGGAATTAACCGAGACCATTCGTGAGAAATCCAAGAAGGGGTCTCTGCTTTGGGTTCTGGATAAGACCAAGACTGCCATGGGTGCCAGGTTACTTCGTGGTTTCATGGAGCAGCCTCTAATCGACTATGACATGATCACTCAGCGTCTGGAGGCGGTCAGTCAGATGAAGGACAATATGATTTCCCGAGAGGAGATCAGAGAATACTTGAATCCGATCTACGATCTGGAACGACTCATGAGCAAGATCAGCTATAAGAGTGCTAATCCCAGAGACTTAATTGCTTTCAGCTCCTCCCTCTCCATGCTGCCTCATATAAAGTTCCTGATGCAAAGCTTTGACAGTGAGCTGTTAAAGGAGATTTATGAGGAATTGGATCCTCTGGCAGATATCTTTGATTTAATTAACTCCTCCATCGCCGAGGAACCGCCGCTTAATGTGAAGGAAGGCGGAATTATCCGTGAGGGTTATAATGAAGAGGTGGATCGTCTTCGTAAGGCCAAGACGGAAGGTAAGGACTGGCTTATGGATCTGGAGACCAAGGAGCGTGAGGCAACCGGAATCAAGAACCTTCGTATTCGCTTTAACCGTGTCTTCGGATACTACCTTGAAGTAACCAATTCCTATCAGAGTCTGGTTCCTCCCACCTGGATCCGTAAACAGACCCTCGCCAATGCTGAGCGTTATACCACGCAGGAGCTTAAGGATCTGGAGGATATTATCCTGGGTGCAGAGGACAAGCTATTTTCCTTGGAATATGACCTGTTCAGCGAAATTCGTGACCAGATATCCTTAGAAGTAAGACGTATTCAGCGTACTGCCAAAGCAATCGCTAAGGTTGACGTATTCGCTTCTCTGGCACTAGTTGCAGAGCAGAATAATTATGTTAAGCCGGTTATGAATACCAGCGGCTCACTGCACATTAAGAACGGACGCCATCCGGTAGTCGAACGGATGATTTCCCATGATATGTTCGTAGCCAATGATACCTTACTAGATAATAAGCAAAATCGTGTATCCATTATCACCGGACCGAATATGGCCGGTAAATCCACCTATATGAGGCAATCGGCCCTGATTGTTCTTATGGCACAGATCGGAAGCTTTGTTCCGGCCGATTCGGCCTCGATCGGTATCGTTGATCGTATCTTTACGAGAGTAGGAGCTTCTGATGATCTTGCCAGTGGTCAGAGTACCTTCATGGTGGAGATGACCGAGGTTGCAAACATATTACGAAATGCCACAAAAAACAGTCTTCTGATCTTGGATGAAATCGGCCGCGGAACCAGTACCTTTGACGGTCTGAGTATAGCCTGGGCGGTGGTAGAGCATATCAGCAATCATCAGCTGATTGGAGCAAAGACCTTATTTGCAACTCATTATCATGAGCTGACCGAGCTGGAAGGCAGATTAGAAGGTGTAAATAATTATTGTATCGCGGTGAAGGAGCAGGGGGAAGACATCGTATTCCTTCGTAAGATTGTCAAAGGCGGCGCAGACAAGAGCTATGGTATTCAGGTGGCAAAGCTTGCCGGGGTACCTGCCAGTGTCTTAAGGCGTGCTACCGAGATTGTCATGGAGCTTACCGGCAATGATCTTGCCTTAAAAGCAAAGAATTTATCTTCTCCTGAGATACCCGAAGCGCATGACGATTCCATTCCGGAGCAATTCTCCATAGAGGAATATGTGGATTCCTCATTACAATCAGACTCCGTGGGTAAGAGAAAGAAGGCTAAGCTGTTCTCCGATCAGCTGTCTCTGTTCACCACCTCCGAGAATGAAGACATTATTACTGAGCTAAGAGATTTGAACATAGCAGTATTGACACCGATTGATGCCATCAATAAGCTGTACCAGCTTCAGAAGAAGATCAAGGACAGAATTTAGGAGGTGCCCATGTCACTCATACATGTACTTGATGAGGCAACCATTAATCAAATAGCTGCCGGAGAGGTAGTAGAACGCCCCAGTGCCGTGGTGAAGGAGCTCATTGAAAATGCAATGGATGCCGGAGCCACTGCAATCACCGCCGAGATAAAAGAAGGAGGGCTTTCCTTTATCCGAATCACCGATAACGGTGGTGGAATTGCCAAGGAGGATATTCCTTTGGCATTTCTTCGTCATGCCACCAGTAAGATCCGCAGTGCGGAGGATTTACTCAGTGTTACCAGCTTAGGCTTTCGAGGCGAGGCTTTATCCAGTATCGCATCCGTTGCTCAGGTTGAGCTGATTACTAAGACACCGATCGCTTTGAACGGCTTCCGTTATGTAATCGAAGGCGGCAGCGAGAAGGCCCTTGAAGAAATCGGCTGTCCTGGGGGAACGACAATTATTGTTCGAAATCTATTCTTTAATACACCGGCGAGACGGAAGTTCCTCAAGTCTGCCACAACAGAAGGCGGCTATATCAGTGACCTGATGGAGCGTTTGATGGTGTCCCATCCGAATGTTTCCTTCAAATTTATTATGAATAATCAGGTAAAGCTGCAATCCTCCGGCAATAATAGCAGTAAGGATATCCTTTACCAGGTCTATGGCAGGGACATCACCAGAGAGCTGCTGCCACTGGACTATCAATCAGAGGGCTTTACTGTAACCGGATATATCGGTAAACCATCGATTACAAGAGGAAACCGAAATTTTGAAAATTATTTTATCAATGGTCGTTATATTAAGAGTAATGTAATTACAAAAGCTATCGAAGAGGCCTATAAGCCTTATATGATGCAGCATAAGTACCCCTTTACTTCGATTTATTTTGAGATAGATCCGGAACAGATCGACGTCAATGTACATCCTCAGAAGCTGGAAATACGATTAAAGAATGGTGAAGAGATCTTCCAGCAGACATATCGTCTTCTTCGGGATGCTCTTTCCGGGAAAGAGCTGATTCCTAAGGTCTCTCTGGTGCAGGAGGAGGTTAAGAAGGAAGAACTTCCTCGTATTCCGGAGCCCTTTGAACAAAATCGCAGGAATCAATTCATGATTTCGCAGACCAATCATGATGTAATAAATAAAGTGGCTGAGAATAGAAGCACCTATGCCCCCGACTCATCATTGAAAGCATATAATTCAAATACAGTGCATCCGAAAGCGGAGTCTCCTAAAGCAGTAAATCCACAGGCAAGCCTTGAAGCACTTCGTATTTTATCCGGTACTGAGAAGGAGATTGTAATCGATAAACAGATGAATCTGTTTACCGACGCTGCCAAACCGGAGGAGGATAAGCCTTTCTTATCGAAGCAGGCGCTGGAGGAGCATCGGATTATCGGACAGGTATTCTCTACCTACTGGCTAGTGGAATACAAAAAGGACCTCTATATTATCGATCAGCATGCCGCCCATGAGAAGGTTTTGTATGAACGTATCATGACTGCTGCCAAGACAAAGACCAGCACCTCCCAACAGCTGCTCCCGCCTATCGTATTATCTTTAACCTTACGGGAACAGGAGGTTCTGCTTAAGAGAGAAGAAGCATTACAGAGCCTTGGTTATGAAATTGAGCATTTTGGCGGTAATGAATATTCGGTTCGAGCAGTTCCGGCAGATTTATACGGTATCTCTGAGAAGGAGTTATTGCTTGAGTTCATTGATGAGCTGGTGGAGGAGGTGGCAGGTGTTGGTGCTCCTAGTGCGAATTCTATTCTGGAGCGCGTAGCCTCCTTATCCTGTAAAGCGGCTGTGAAGGCCAATCATGCCTTTTCCTATGAAGAGGCCAGCGCCTTGATCAAGGAGCTATTAACCCTAGAGAATCCCTATCATTGTCCTCACGGAAGACCGGTTATCATCTCCATGAGCCAATATGAATTAGAGCGCAAATTCAAGCGAATAGTGTAAAAAGGATTTTATAAAGCAAAAATCCTTGGGAAGAACTGCGAAGTTCGTCCATTGGAACGAACTCCTTGTTCTTCCAGGTTATGGGTTTCATTGAAGATGTAGGATTATTTTTTTGGGAGGATATGATGAACAAGAAACCTTTAATAATTCTTACCGGACCCACCTCCGTCGGCAAGACGGCTCTCTCGATTGCTTTGGCAAAAGCAGTAGGTGGAGAGATTATCTCTGCCGACTCAATGCAGGTCTATAAGTAAATGGATATCGGTACGGCTAAGATCGCTCCGGCTGAGATGCAAGGGGTTCCTCATTATCTCATTGACGAACTG
>JAEZKL010000080.1 GCA_023415475.1 Bacillota bacterium
ACGAACTATTCATGATATAATTAAGAATAATACTTTACAAAATGTACCATGTAAAGTATTATTCTTATACATATATGATAAAGATAATGAATCCTATTATCGGTAAGTTTATATATGTATCGTGTGAATTATTGAAAAGCATAATTCACACTTCCAAGATTGTGCCTGCAGTCTTCTAAGTGTAAAAGACACACTTGGCACAAACAACTGCAAGAGCAGGCATGTAAAGTTATTTTTTATTTGCGCGTAAGCAAATGTTAGCAATGTGAACAAAGTTGGTTTGTTCACATATATAAGCTTACTTATGAAAATGCGAGTGCGCACGCGAACCGTAAGATACGTAGCGTGTTTATTACGGTTCAAACGAAACTATCGAGTACTCTGGCTAGAATGGAGGATACAGTTATGTATGACAAATTTACGGAAAATGCAAAAAATGCGATAAACCTTGCACGTGAAGTCGCATACAGATTATCTCATAATTACATTGGCACCGAGCATTTATTAATCGGTCTGATGGAGGTTGAAGGTGTCGCATCAAAAATATTAGAAGAAAACGGTGTATCCGTAGAAAAGGTCCTGGAGCTGGTGAATCAGCTCATTGCACCGAACAACGGGGTAGAAATGATGGACGCCGGAAGCTTTACACCCAGATCAAAGCGGATTCTGGATCAAAGCTACAAAGAGGCTGCTAAATTCAAGGCATCTTTAGTTGGAACAGAGCATATTTTGATTGCTCTAATCAAGGAATCAGACTGCATTGCAGTCCGCCTGCTAAATACCCTTGGGGTGAATGTACAGAAGGTTTATATTGATATCCTGACCGCTTCCGGTGTGGATGTCAGCGTTGCCAAGAATGAATATTCCGCCGGAAAGGGTCCGAAGGCAAAAGGAAAAGCATCGGCTACTCCGACACTAGATCAGTACAGCCGAGATCTGACCGAGTATGCAAGAGAGGGCAAGCTAGATCCGGTGATCGGCAGAGAGAGTGAAATTCAGAGAGTGGTTCAGATACTCAGTCGTAGAACCAAGAATAATCCCTGCTTGGTCGGTGAGCCCGGTGTAGGTAAGACGGCGATTGCGGAAGGCCTGGCACTTAAGATTGTAGAGGGCAATATTCCGGATACAATCAAGGAAAAACGAGTAGTAACTCTCGATTTGTCCGGTATGGTAGCCGGTTCCAAATACCGTGGTGAATTCGAGGAACGAATTAAGAAAGTGATCAGCGAAGTAATCAGCGATGGCAATGTATTGTTATTCATCGATGAAATCCATACCATTATTGGGGCAGGCGGAGCAGAAGGAGCAATCGATGCTTCCAATATTTTGAAGCCTTCTTTGGCACGTGGCGAGCTTCAGATTATCGGTGCGACCACCAGAGAAGAATATCGTAAATACATCGAGAAGGATGCCGCTCTGGAACGCAGATTCCAGCCGGTAGTAGTTGATGAGCCCTCCGAAGAGGAAGCCATCCTGATCTTATATGGCTTACGAGATAAATACGAAGCACATCATCAGGTTCGTATTACCGATGGCGCTTTGGAAGCAGCAGTAAAGCTATCCAGCCGCTATATCAATGACAGATATTTGCCCGACAAGGCAATTGACTTAATGGATGAGGCAGCTTCCAAAGTACGTCTCAGTACCTATACTTCTTCTCCGGAGATCAAGGATTTGGAGCAGGAAATCAAGCGTCTTGAAGGCGAAAAAGAGAAGGCGATTAAGGATGAAGCCTATGAGAAAGCCGGCGAGATTAAGAAGCAACAGGAAGCAGCGATGGAGCAGCTGGAGAAACAGAAGGTATTGGATCAGAAGCAGCGACAGGATAAACAGCTTGTGGTAGGTGAGAATGAGATTGCCGAGATTGTCGCAAGCTGGACGAAGATACCCGTGAAGAAGCTGGCAGAGGAAGAGACAGAGCGTCTTCAGAACTTGGAGAATATTCTGCATCAGAGAGTGGTCGGACAGGAAGAAGCAGTTGCCGCGGTAGCAAAAGCAATCCGTCGTGGTCGTGTAGGCTTAAAAGATCCCAATCGGCCGACTGGATCCTTCCTATTCCTCGGACCTACCGGTGTTGGTAAGACAGAGCTGTCCAAGGCATTGGCAGAGGCTATGTTTGGAAGTGAGAATTCCATCATTCGTGTAGATATGTCCGAATATATGGAGAAACATAGTGTCAGCAAGCTGATTGGTTCTCCTCCGGGATATGTAGGCTATGATGAAGGCGGACAGCTCAGTGAGAAGGTTCGACAGAACCCTTACTCTGTAATCCTCTTTGATGAAGTGGAGAAAGCTCATCCGGATGTATTCAATATCTTACTTCAGGTATTGGATGACGGACATATCACCGATTCACAGGGAAGAAAAGTAAGCTTTAAGAATACGATTATCATCATGACCTCCAATGCAGGTGCTCAGAATATTGTGGAACCGAAACGATTAGGCTTTACTTCGGTCATTGATGATAAAGAGGATTATAAGCGTATGAAGGAAGGCGTTATGGACGAGGTAAAGAAGATCTTTAAACCTGAGTTCATAAACCGTATTGACGAGATTATTGTATTCCACTCCTTAACCAAGGATAATATCAAAGAGATTGTAGGCATTATGATAAAGACAATCGGTAAACGGAGCAAGGCTCAGATGAATATCGCTCTTGAAACCAGTGAGGATGTAGTTGTACATCTGGCAGAGGTCGGCTTTGATCCAAAATACGGAGCAAGGCCTCTAAGACGCGCAATCCAGACCAACATCGAAGATAAGCTTGCAGAAGCAATCCTTGCAGGCACCATAAAAGAAGGGGACACAGTTTATGTTCAATACCTGGATAATGAGATGGTATTAACTGCAAAATAGATCTGTGATCTCTCTAAATTATTATATAATTTAGTTATCAGAAATAGTAGAAATTGCCCGATATATCATATATAATGTAAGAATAGTTCCATGATACTTTATCTGTCTACCAGGACATTTAATACAATTAGGAGGGTCATATAATGGCAGTTGTTGAAGAGTTAATGCGCAAGGAAAGTGATGGGACAATAAGCTTTGGTAATTACGAATTACAAGTAAAATCAAAGGCTTCCGATTTCGAGCATCA
>JAEZKL010000084.1 GCA_023415475.1 Bacillota bacterium
AATTTTAAGGAGGTGTGACAATGTCTATTTGTCCTAAGGGTAAACATTCTAAAGCTAGAAGAGATAGCCGTAGAGCTAATTGGAAGATGACTGCTCCCAACTTAGTTAAGTGCAGCAAGTGTGGAGAGCTCATGGTTCCTCATAGAGTATGTAAGTCTTGTGGTTCTTACAACAAGAAGGAAATCATTCCTGTAGAAGAATAATAAGTAAAATCAAGACCTTCCGGGTTTCTCGGAGGGTCTTTTTTTGATACCTGAAGAATTATCTGAAGATAATGATGCATCAGAAAAATTATCGTTTAAATGATTGACATAATGAACTAGTCAAGGTATAATTGATAATCATTATCAATTATACCTTGTTATCATAAGACTGAAAATAGCAACAAATGAAATGAGTAAATATACTGCATTAGACTGCAGTGATAAAATCAAAAGTACACTGTATCTGAATTTGATATAACCACAATATTAAAAGGAAAGGAATATAATGCTTTTCTTCTATAAGCATCATAAAAGGATATATGAAAAAATACTACAGTAAAAAGGAGCGACAGCAGAGAAAAAACTTAACAATCACCATAATTACGTCCTTGGTGATCCTTATTTCTGTTAGCGTATTACTATCCGTGAAAGGTCCCGATGATAATATGCCTCAATATACAGCAGAGCAAATGCTCCACGACCATGATGGTGACGGAATACCGGATCATTAATAACAGTGATAGATTGAGTAATAATCATTATTACTGTCCTATAAAACTACCAGCTATATCGTCGGTAGTCATACTCTATTAGAAAGTATACGAGCAACACGCAATTAAGGCTGTCCTGAAGGGGGACAGCCTTAATTATGTGATCATGAATTTAATGAAATAAATTTGTTATCCGCTTTTTATGCGATATGTAAGACCCTAAGTTGCTTTTGAAACAACATAATTCATAATATGCTTTACATATTGCTCCAGCTTCTCCTCCTGCAACAGAAAATCGGTATGTATCTCAAGGAAGGAGAGCTTGCTCTGGCACTCCAGCTTAAAGCAGGGAGTGAAAAGAAGCTCATATTGGGGAGCGAAGATCCCTTGCTTTCTTGTATAACAATTCGAAGGCTTTGCCTTACTTCGGTAATCCTTATCCACAAAGTGAGCAAGACTTTTATGAATCACACTGTCTTCCGCAGGAAGATAATAATAATCCTTGTAATTATCGTAAAAATGCTTTAATTCACCTTCGTAGACCTGAATGGTAAGTGTGGCAAGATCTCCGTTAGCAGTAATATGCGCCAGGTCATTGCCAAAAGAGATGCGGATCGGAAGGGAAGTAGACAGATTAAATTGGATCGCAAAGCGATTACCATCAACCCCTGCCTGAAGGATACGAATGGGCTTCTCGAATAAGTCGGTATAGGATAGGATGCGACTGATCAGAATAAGACCACGCAGATCATCCTCATTATGTAATAGGAGATTTCTTAGGAGCAGCTCTGCCTCGGAGGGAGTCTCGAAGATGGTTTCGGGATTACGCTTACTACGGAGGTCTTCAAAATGCTTTTTCCCAAGATAGCTTTGATATACCTGTATCAGGTCTCCTCCGCTGAAGGTATCCGTACGATGAATATTCAGGAAGGCTTCGATTGATTTTTGTTTGAAACTATTCAACCGGAATATTTTCTTATATGGACCGATTCTCTTGTAGATATCAATACTGATATAATTGTCAAAGGAATAATCCAATTCCAAAATATCGCATTTGCGTCGAATATAGGGAAGATCAAAGCCGGTGCCATTGTAATGAAGGAGCACCTCGTAATTCTTTAAAAATTCGAAAAAGGATGTAATCAGCTTGGCTTCTTCATTAATATCCTCTGAGAACCATTGAATCAAGTGGAAGGAGTCTTCTTTGTAATATGCACAGCCAATAAGATAAAGATAGGTAGAATCCGCAGCAAAGCCGGTTGTCTCAATATCAAAGAATACAAGCTTATTAATATCATAATAGTCTTCAAAGCGGTAATCCGGCATCTGTTCTAAAGAAAACTGTCTCGTAATCATGATACTCCTCCTCTCATTCGTATTCTATTTTATCATAGATTTCAATGATAGAGAAGAATGAATAAAGAATAATGAATAAATGCTCTGCCTCAGAGAGTCTCTGGTAGAAGATGAAGAATTTGTAATTTAGCAGTAGTTGTGTTAGAATGTTCACAATAATGGTTACGGGTGGCTTAAAGGAAAAACGAATCAGAAAGGGAGTACGTGGGATGAGCAAGGATTTTAAGGAAGAGGTAACGGGCACCATTAAAAGCTATTTGAGCGGTATATTTCGTGCTGCCTTAGTCGGACTTTTGGTTTTGATGCAATTTGCATTAATCACCTATCTTTCCTTCTCACTCAGAGGCTATACAATCTATTTTTATACTGCTCTTCAGGCACTAAGTATTATTATTGTAGTAGTTTTAGTGAATGATAACCGCAATGCTTCCTATAAGATAGGCTGGATCTGCATCATTGCCGCTTTCCCGATCACCGGACATATTATGTTCATGCTCTGGGGTAACCGGAGGAGAAATAAGATTGAGAAGGGAATCCTGGCGAAGCTGCAACGGGGAGCAAAGTTTTTGGAATATCAGCCCGAGGTTGTAAAACACTTTACTGAGAAATATCCTACGAAAAGCAGGATGGCGAGATATCTGGAGTCCAATGCCTTTCCCTTATATAAGAATAATAAGGTGGATTATTACCCAATGGGTGAGGATGTTTTTGAAGCGATATTTGATGAGATTGCGAAGGCGCAGAGCTTTATTCTTATTAATTTCTTTATCGTCGGTGAAGGAGCTCTTTGGAGACGTTTACATGAGCAGCTGCTTCGAAAGCTGAAAGAAGGAGTTGAGGTATTATTCCTCTATGATGATTTCGGAGCCATGCTTCGTACTCCGAGCAACTTCAAGCGCAGCTTGGAGGCAGAAGGCTTCCAGATCCGAGTTTTTAATCCGATTCACCGATATACCGATAAGCTCTATATGAATTACCGTTCTCATCAGAAAATCATTGTAATAGACGGTAATATAGGCTTTACCGGAGGTATTAATCTGGCTGATGAGTATGTGAACCTGGTACAGCGTTTTGGTGTGTGGAAGGACAATGCGGTACGTATTGAAGGAGATGCGGTTTGGGGACTCACCGTTACCTTTTTGCAGATGTGGGAGGTATGCTCCTCGTGTGAGCCCATGGATTTTACCCCCTACCGGCCGACAAAGCAATTCTCAGAAAATGATGTATTCTGCCAGATATTCTCCGATGGACCGGCAAATAATCCCAGGAATCCGGTGGAAAACATGTATAAGCAGATGATTTATTATGCCAAGAAGATATTGTACATTACCACTCCATACCTTATAATTGAAGATGACATGCGGGAAGCATTGGTAATGGCAGCAGCCAGCGGTATCGATGTGAGAATTATCACTCCCTTTATACCGGATAAGAAGAATGTCAAGATCCTCACGAATTACAATTATGGAAAATTGCTGGAGGGAGGAGTCAGAATCTTCGAATATACCCCGGGCTTTATCCATGCCAAGACAATTATCAATGAGGATTGCGGGATTGTCGGAACGATTAATATGGATTATCGCAGCTTCCACCTGCAATATGAATGTGGAGCATGGTTCTGCGACAAGACAACCGTAAATATAGTAAAGGATGATTTGCTTAAGACAATGGAGGAGTGCCGTGAGGTGACTTATGAGGAGTGGAAGAAGCGTCCGCTGATTTTGAAAGTACAGCAGCTATTCTTGAATTTGTTCTCGACATTGATGTAGAACACAAATCAAAAAGTAGAGAATATATGTGTGAAGGAAAATGTCAACCTATGACCCTGCTTCATCCTTACTATAAATTAATATTATTAGAAAGGTTACTCATCTGATCAGCGAATCGGATGAATCCGGTGATAAGAATGTATACAAATGTCTGTAAACACTGTCATAAGGTATTTAGCTCCAGGTTCAAGGCCTATTCCTGTGAAGATTGTAAGGTGATAGACAGGGATCATTTTGATGATATTGAAGCATATCTGAAGGAATATCCGAACAGCAATGCGCTTCAGATATCGGAGGCACTGGGGATTACAGCATATGAGGTATTAAATTACCTGAAGGAAGGCAGACTTAATATCGCGAGGGGACAATTTGAGAGACTGCCGGACTAAGGGATTGGAGGTTTTGTATGATCGGTTATTTAAAAGGCGAACTTACGGAAGTAAAAGAAAGCTATGTAGTATTAGAGGTTGGGAATATCGGATACGAGGTATATCTTCCTTCCTCCGTGATTATGGAGCTGCCTTCAACGGGCAGCACAATAAAGCTCTATACTTATTTGCATGTCAGAGAGGATGCCATTGGTCTCTTTGGCTTTCTGACTAAGGATGATTTGGAGATGTTTAAGCTTCTGATTACAGTCAATGGGATAGGTCCAAAGGGAGCGCTCGGTATCCTTTCCTCTATTTCAGCGGATGAGATTCGCTTTGCTGTGCTGGCTGAGGATGCAAAAACGATCGCCAAAGCACCCGGAATCGGAAATAAGACAGCAAGTAAGCTGATCCTTGAGCTAAAGGATAAATTCAAGCTGGAGACAGCCTTTGAGCAGAGATTGCAGAACCAGGCAGAGAAACGAGAGGGTTCCGGTATCTTCGGTATGAGGGAAGAAGCAATCCAAGCGTTAACCGTCCTCGGTTATTCGGCTTCCGATGCATTAAAGATTGTTAATTCAGTAGATATAACGGAAAATATGACATCAGAGGAGCTGCTAAAGCTTTGTCTGAAGAAAATGTAAACGAGTTAAATGAAAATGAACGATCGGAAGGTATCATTATTCCTGATAATCAGTGCTTATGTTAACCAAGATACTGACTGATCGAAAATGTAGTTACATAGTAGAATGGAGTTTATAATGGCTAAACGAGTGATAACAACGGAAATAACGGAAGAGGATAAGCGAATTGAAGGCTCTCTGCGTCCCCAGCTGCTGACGGATTATATCGGACAGGCTAAGGTGAAAGAGAATCTTAAGGTATATATCGAAGCAGCGAAACAGAGAAAGGAAGTCTCGGATCATGTATTGTTCTTCGGACCTCCCGGACTTGGTAAAACTACACTTGCAGGTATCATCGCAAACGAAATGGGCGTCAATGTTAAGATAACCTCAGGACCGGCCATTGAGAAGCCGGGTGAGATGGCGGCAATTCTGAATAATCTGTCCGAGGGAGATGTTCTGTTCGTGGACGAAATCCATCGCTTGAATCGACAGGTTGAGGAGCTTCTATATCCCGCCATGGAGGATTATGCCATAGACATCGTGATCGGTAAGGGCTCCACAGCGAAATCCATTCGTATCGAATTACCGAAGTTTACTCTGGTGGGTGCAACGACAAGAGCAGGTATGCTGACACCGCCGTTACGAGACCGTTTTGGTGTCGTTAACCGCCTGGACTTCTATACCATTGAGGAATTGAAGCAGATTATTATTCGAACTTCTCAGCTGTTGCAGGTCGAGATTGAAGAAGAGGGTGCCATCGAGATGGCGCGCCGCTCAAGAGGAACCCCCCGGCTTGCCAACCGTTTACTAAAAAGAGTAAGAGATTTCGCCCAGGTTAAATATGATGGCAGGATTACTAAGGAGGTTGCAGGCTTTGCGCTTGATCTCCTGGAGGTAGATAAATTGGGCTTAGATCACATTGACCGTGAGATTCTGGTTACGATGATTGAGAAATTTGGTGGTGGACCGGTGGGGATTGAAGCTGTTGCCACTACCATCGGTGAGGATGTCGGTACCATCGAGGAGGTTTATGAGCCGTATCTGGTTCAGAACGGATTAATCCTTCGTACACCGCGTGGAAGAGTTGCTTCGGAGCTGGCTTATCAGCATATCGGACTGCCCCACAGCTAAATCTTTGCTTGTAAACATATGTTATATGGTTTATAATCCACGTATAGGCAGATTAGTCTATGTAAATCAGACCACTTATTAAGCTTGCTTAAATAATTGGCGTGATTTACATGGATAAGTGCAACGTGAACAATGGAACCTACGGTTCCATTGCAATCGAAACTAGCGAGTTCCTAATCTGCGTAAACAATCATGAGTACCTAATCTGCGTAATGCAAGTAATGCTAAAAGTTATCAGTTTATAACAGGGAGGCGAAGGTAATGAATAAGTATCACGATATAGAGGTGATTATTAACAATAAGAGATATACTTTAAGCGGATATGAAAGCGAGGAGTATTTACAAAAGATTGCTTCCTACATCAATAGTAAACATGTAGAGTTTCGTAATAAGGATGCCTATAAATTCCTGGATGCCGACCTGAAGAATATACTGATGCAGATTAACATAGCTGACGATTATTATAAAACAATACTTAAGATAAAAGATCTTGAGACGGAAAATGATGCAAAGGGTAATGAAATCTTTGATTTAAAGCATGAGGTGATTTCCACTCAGACGAAATTAGAAGCAGCCCAAAAGGAAATGGAAGAACTTAAGAGAGAGCTTTATGAAGCTCAGAAGAAGATTGTCCGTCTGGAAACCGAGCTATCTGAAAATGAGAAAAAGAATAGGATTTAATGTAACTGAGGCTGTCCAAAGAAACCGTCATAAATTAGCGCTGATTGATTTATGAAAGTGTCCGGGCAGCTGATTTTTCTTTCATAGGAAATTGCGTCCTATGAAAGAAAAAGCACTCCGTGCAGGATGCGCACCTCGCGGAGAGGAAGTTTATTGCTTCGCAATCCGCGAGGGCGCGAAAGTGTCAGCATGCTGACACTTTGTTAATGAGAAATATAAGGATTATACTTTTTCACTAATTGAAAGGAAAATAAAATGAAGAGAAATATTGAGATACTTGCACCGGCGGGGTCTTATGAAGGTATGCAGGCAGCCATGAATGCTGGCTGTGATGCCGTATATATCGGCGGCAGCAGCTTTGGAGCCAGAGCTTATGCCAATAATTTAGAGGAGGAGACCTTACTCAAAGCAATTGATGAAGCGCATATCAGGGATAAGAAGATTTATCTTACGGTAAATACCTTGCTGAAGGAGAAGGAACGGACGAAGGAGCTATATCGTTTCCTGGAGAAATTCTACCTAGGGGGACTGGATGCAGTAATTGTGCAGGATATGGGAGTACTTCATTTTATCCACGAGAATTTTCCGGAGCTGCCAATCCATGCCAGTACCCAGACTACACTTACCATGGCACAGGGAGCCAATCTTCTAAAGCCTTATGGTGTCACAAGACTGGTGACAGCCAGAGAACTCAGTCTGAAGGAGATTAAGACGATTCGCGAGAATACGGAACTAGAGATAGAGACCTTTGTTCACGGAGCCTTATGCTATTGTTATTCAGGACAATGCCTGATGAGCAGCATGATCGGTGGGAGAAGCGGTAACCGGGGCAGATGTGCGCAGCCCTGCCGTATGCCTTAGCAGTTCTTCTCAGACAAGAGAAAGCTTTCCACAGAGCAGGAGAAATATCTGTTAAGCCCTAAGGATATCAACACCTTGGCATATATCCCTGAGCTGGTGGAAGCGGGGATTGATTCCTTTAAGATTGAGGGCAGAATGAAGCGGCCCGAATATGCGGCAGCAGTATCCTCCCTATATCGCAGCTATCTGGATCTGTATCTTGATAAAGGGAAAGAATATTACAATGAATATATTCAGAGCGAGAGCTTTCGTCAAGATATGCTTAAGCTTCAGGATGTGTATAACCGTGGCGGCTTTTCCGAAGGCTATGGTAAGTCCTATCATGGTAAAAGCATGATGAGTCTGTATCGGCCGAACCACAGCGGAGTCTATGTCGGTGAGATTACAGCCATTAAGGGCACCTCGGTTACCATTTCTCTTGCGGAGGAGGTGAATGCGCAGGATATTCTGGAAATCAGGCATAAAGAGGAAGAAGGCTATGAATTTACAGTAAAGGATGCTCATGGTAAAGGGGAGACCCTGACGACAAATGTCGGAAGAAGACAAGAAGCGAATTCAGGCAAGGACAAAAAGGAGAAATATTATAATCCGGGTCTAAATGTCGGTGATAAGGTATTTCGTACGAGGAACAATAAGCTTCTGGAAGAGCTGGAAACGGAATATATGGCGAAGAACAAACAACTTGGTATTCAGGGAATGCTTTATGCCAAGGAGGGAGAACGTCTGGCTTTAACACTCTATTATCAGGACATTCAGGTGACCGCTTATCAGGAAGTGGTTCAGGCAGCATTGAAGCAGCCGATGACCAGAGAAAAATTAATGGCACCGATTGTAAAAACAGGGGATACCTTTTACTACTTTGACAGTCTAATTGTAGATATGGAGGATAATATCTTTGTGCCGGTTGCCTGGTTAAATGAGATCAGACGGGAAGCAATCAGGCTTTTGATGGAAGCGGTAATCAGTAAGTATAAGCGAATTAACGGGATCACATCACCCATCGAGAATAATTACATCCAACCAGAGCGGACCCAAAAGTTCGGAATCAGTGTCAGCTGTCAGAGGGAGGAGCAATTAAATGAGGCACTCAGACAGGAAGAGGTTACTTCCATCCATATAGATTATGATACCTTTGATATCAGTACCATAGCTAAATTGGCAGGTAAGGCGAAGGAGAAAAGGAAGGAAGTTTATCTGTCCTTACCTCATATCTGTCGATTGGCACAGTACAATAGGTTAAAAGAAAAATTAGGCGATATAATAGATAATAATGCAATAACCGGATTTGTGATCAAGAATTTTGAAGAAATCGAGCTGTTGCAATCGTTACAAGCTAGTAAGCAGCAGAAAAAGCTGATTACCAATTACAATATGTATACCTATAATACCGAAGCCAAGACCTTCTTTCAGGAATTAGGAATCGTGCATTATACCGCACCGGTAGAGCTTAATTATCAGGAGCTTAAGACACTTGGTATCTGGGACAGTGATCTCATTGTATATGGCTATCAACCGGTCATGGTATCTGCACAATGTCTGTTTGAGAGTACCGGCGGCTGTAAGAAATGTAAAGAGGGAAACGCAGGAAAGCTAGTTGACCGCCTGGGTAAAAGCTTCCTTGTGCAGGCGAATTGTAACGGCTGTTATAATATCATTTATAACGGGCAGCCTTTATCCTTATTAAAATATAGACAGGAAATTAATGATTTGAGTCCACGTAGTATCCGTCTTGACTTTACCTTTGAGTCAGCACTGGAGGTTCAGAATATATTATCTTCTTATGTCTCCGAGTTCTTTGGGACAAATAAGGCTGTGACTGAGATATCGGACTATACCACAGGGCATTTTAAACGTGGAGTGGAATAAGACATTCAAAGGGTAGGCATGTTAATAAAGTAATTGTAGGCTGGGAGGTGATTCTATGAATCTAATTGTAGAACTAATCAAGTATATGATGATACTTCTAATCGGGATTTATACTTACTATAGCTTTAATGTATTCCGATTTAAAAACAGGAGGCGTCAGAATAAAATCTACGTGATATTAACGATGATCCTTTTTGTCTTTCATTTTACTGGGTATTTTACTTTATATTTTCAAAATCAGACCAGGAAGCTGGTATACCTCTACGCGGCGGAAGTCGTGTTATTTGTATTGGTGCTGCTCCTGTATCAGATCATCTATCCGAAGATATCAAAGCTCTTGCTTCGTAATATGTTAATGCTGTTAGCCATAGGTTTTATCATCCAGACCAGACTATCCTTTGATAATTCAGTGAGACAGGTAATGATCATAGGAGGCTCCTTTTTGGTCAGTCTGATTGTGCCCTTCTTAATCCGAAGGGTCCAAAGGATAAAGGAATACGGATGGATCTATGGAGTCACCGGAATCCTTCTCTTGATCCTAGTGCTTATCCTGGGAAGAACCAGCTATGGGGCCACCAATTGGATTCATATTGCAGGAATTAGCATTCAACCCTCGGAATTTGTGAAGCTGCTTTTTGTATTTGCTATTGCAGGACTATTAACAAAGAAGACTGATTTTAAACATATATGTATAATCTCTATCCTGGCCGGTGTTACGGTCATCATTCTGGTATTGCAGAGGGATCTTGGCGGTGCCTTGATCTTCTTCGTAACTTATATATTTATGCTTTACGCTGCGACAGCAAGACCGCTCTATTTATTATCGGGACTCGCCGGCGGAAGCCTTGCTGCTGTTGTAGCTTATCGACTCTTTAGCCATGTGAGGGTCAGAGTGCTTGCCTGGCAGAATCCTTTCGGTTATATCGATAAAGAAGGGTATCAGATCACACAATCCCTATTTGCCATTGGAACCGGCGGATGGGTTGGAATGGGCTTAAACCGTGGTCTGCCTACCAGCATTCCTGTTGTAGATAGTGATTTTATCTTTTCCGCAATTTCCGAGGAAATGGGTGGAGTAATTGCTATCTGTATTATATTGATCTATGCCAGCTGCTTTGTTATGTTTCTCAACATTGCACTGGAACAGGAGGAGGTATTCTATCGACTGCTTGCCATTGGCTTCGCTGTAATGTTTGCATTTCAGGTGATTTTATCCATTGGAGGTGTAATCAAGTTCATTCCCTCTACGGGTGTTACTTTGCCATTGATCAGTATGGGCGGAAGCTCTGCCTTGTCAGTAGTTCTAATGTTTATGATACTTCAGGGGGTTTCTCTTGCAGGAAAATCAAAACAAAAGAATCCGGACACCTCAGGGCGGCTAGGAGGACATAAATGATAGGAAAATGGATGGAGTTATTAAAGAATAAGACACAGGAATTAGCTGCTGCCAAGGAGCCAGCCCATGAGGAGAGAAAAGCCTCTATTAATCATCGAAAACCGATCTACAATATTATCTATATTTTTATTGGACTATTTGTAATTATGGCAGGATATTTTTCATACTATATCATAGTACGGAGTGACGAGGTAATCAACAATGCCTATAACAAGCGGCAGGAGGTACTTTCCGAGCGCTTTGTGAGAGGCCAGATCCTCTCTGCGGATAAAGAGATACTTGCCCAGACCCTGGTGGATGAGGATGGGAAGGAGACCAGAGAATATCCCTTCGGTGACGTGTTTGCTCATGTTGTCGGACGCAATTCGAAGGGAACCACCGGTATTGAGGAGTCGGAGAATATCCGCTTATTAACCTCCAGTATTAACAGCATTGAGGTAATGTATTCTGACCTGATCGGTGAGAAGAGTCCTGGAGATAACGTTGTGACTACGCTGGATTCAAAGCTTCAGCAGGTAGCCTTTGATGCCTTAGGAGATTATCGGGGAGCGGCCGTTGTCATGGAGGCTACCACCGGAAAGATACTCGCCATGGTATCAACACCGGCCTATGATCCGAACAAAGTGGATGAGGAATGGGAAAAGCTACTGGAGGACGAGGATACAAAAAAAGCCCCGCTGTTTAATAGAGCAACGCAGGGCAAATATCCACCCGGATCTACCTTCAAGATAGTAACAGCGCTAGAATATATGCGGGAGAATCTTGCTTATCTCGAATACGAATATGATTGTGAGGGTGGTATTGAGTATGAAGGCAGGACAATCCACTGCCATAATAATAAGAAGC
>JAEZKL010000041.1 GCA_023415475.1 Bacillota bacterium
TTGCTTATAACCTTTATACAGAACCAGTTCCTGGATATGAAGATTACAACGATGCATTATCAGGATATTATAATAATTTCAGAGATACAGAATCAGTTGATTTAACTATCACAAGATTAATGGAAAATGGTAGAGTTACATACCACTCCATGATTCCGGGTCTTGATCTTGGTCCAGATCTTATTTGGGGATTAAGTAAAGATAATACTCCTGCACAGGCAGCTGAAGCTATTAGAAATACCTGGGCTGCTTATCTTGAAGATGCTAATAAATAATTTATGACAATTGTATTATATTGGCGGCTGGTTGCTGAAAACAGACAATTCGGTTGTTAATATTAAGAGGGGGTGTTTCTGGGCGCCCCCTCTTTTTATGATTACAGATATTAAGATAAGATTCAATTGTTAATGTCATCCATATAATATATAATTAAGTTTGTGTACATTAGAAAATACAACGAATTAAAACAAATAAAGGAGGCAGTGTTTCATTGATTTTTGATTTCTTACAACTTATAGGTGGGATAATTATGTCTTTTGGACAAATCCCACAAATAATACAGATTATTAAAACCAAATCTGTAAAAGATATAAACTTAAAAACTTATTTAATGATGTTTACAGGCATTTTTCTTATGGAGACATATGCGATAAACCTTGTGGTACACGGTACAGGAGTAGCGTTCCTTATTACAAATACTCTTTCCTTAATTACCACAGGAGTAATGATTATTCTGATTTTGAAATATGGGAAGAAAAAATAGTGCTCCAGTACTGGTTGAAGTAGTATAGAACTATTTTTAACATTACCATAAAAAGGTCTGTATAGCCGTTCGCATGTGCTTGAAGCAAGATTACAGGGAGATGCTGGAACCTGTTATCACAGGATTGGCTGTGAGCAGAGCTACAAAAGAAGATATCAATGAATTAAAGCGCATTTTTGCAGATATGCAGGAATCAATCAATGATATTCATGGATTTGCTGACCTTGATTTATCTGCAACAATTACAGGGTACTACTTAGATAGCCTCCCATCCTTTCGAATTCTTATTTTCATTGAGTACTTTAAGATTATATTTTAAAGGTTTACATTTTGCTTTTAAAATGCTAAAATGGAAAAAATATACAGCCATGAAGTGCTAAATAGAAATGATAGCATAGTCGTAAATTAATAAAATGGGGTGAGGGATGTGATGAACTATTATAGTTTATATGGATTGACAGTAGAATCGGATTTGGATTTTTTCCAGCTGAGGCAATTAAAGTATAAGCCAGAGCAGATCGATGTTTTCATTTATCAGTCCATTTTAGAAAATAGACTTGAGGGAGAATTGGAAGGAAAATCATATTCGATTAGAAAACACTCTACGATTTTTTCCAACAAAACAGTCCACCTAGTAGTTGAAGAAGGAAATACTATAAAGTATCAGGCAAAAGAAAATGCCAATTGGCAATACTTAAAAACTTATCTTCTAGGATTTGGATTTGCCTTTCTTTTTTTACAAAAAAATCAAATGGCCATACATTGCAGCTCTGTAGCATGTGATAAAGGAGCCCTTTTACTTGCTGGAGAGAGTGGAAGTGGTAAATCAACGCTTACCAGAGCATTGATAAAAGCGGGTTTTAAGCTACTGGCAGATGATATGGAACTTGTATTGTTAAGGGGGAATGATCTTTTTGCTTATCCGGCATTTCCTTATCAGAAGATGTGTAGAAATGAAGTAGAGAAGCTTGCAAATCCACAGGAAGCTATCTATGTGGATGAAATGAAAGATAAATTTATGGTACCATGTTTTTCTGTGTTTGAAGAGCAGGAACAGAAGGTGATAGGGATTGTGACGTTGAAGGTGAGTAATTGCGAACAGGTGCAACTGGAGGAAGTAAAGGGGCTTGAGAAGTTGTATGCTATTTATGGAAATCTGTTTGTTCGTAAACTATTACAAAGAGATAAAATAAATTCTCATATCATAGATGTTTGCCTTAAAATTGCAGCCATAATTCCAATATATCACCTAAACCGCCCCGTTGGTGTGGATTCTGTGGAGGAGCAGATAGATGCGCTTAATAAAGTATTTGAGTTTATTGATGCTTGAAGAATTATAGTCAATTTTCAATAGACAATATTTTTGTGTTTTGGCAGAGAGATAAGTAGATTTCATGAAACGTTCTCAAATATGATTCTAACAAAGTTGTTAGTATTGTTGACTGTAACACTTTTATTAAGTATTCTATACTTGTGATTTACAAATTAAGGAAAGGAGAATAAGGTTATGAAAACATGGAATTCACCTGAGATTAATGAACTAAATATCAATGAAACTTCAAACGGCTTTTTTAGCACGGAATATGAATTTTGGCCTTTTTCAAATGATAGCCAAAAAGCAACACCGGAAGACAAGCATTCATAGTAAAAACGCACAATATATAAACCTTGTCAAATATGCTTTGACAAGGTTTATTTCTTACGATACTGTTTTTGATGGAGGGTCAAAATACATGAGTGGAATTCTTGGTTTCTTACAAGACAGTACTAACGAAAATTTACAAAATATTAATATTAAAACGATGTTGTTATGGAATCGTAGTTACGGTAAGGACGCTGAAGCGGTCAGTACAAATACAACTTATGCTTTGGGATGCTGCTATGAAAGACTCTCCAGGGATAGCGAACACAGTACGACCCTTCTTACAAAAGGGAAAAAATATGCAGCAATTGATGCTTTATTATATAACCGGAATGAACTATTGAAAAAAATAGATTTACATAAAACTATTTCAGATGAAGAATTACTCTTCTTATATATTGAAGAGTTTGGTTTCGATGCTCTCAAAGACGTCAATGGTGATTTTGCAGGTGCAATCTATGATGACAATACAAAGGCACTTCTTCTTTTTAGGGATCACATGGGAATAAGGCCACTGTTTTACTATGCATGTGATGAATTGATTGCCTTTTCTACAGATATACGAGGTATTATATCCCTTCAACAAGTTGATACTTCAATCAGCGAGAGCTGGATATACAAAACACTGGCTGGTTATTCGACTATCAGTCAAAGCACTACAGAATATTCAAACATATTTTGTGTACACCCAGCAAGCTATATTCAATTTTCTTTTAAGGATAACAAACTAGCTTCCCAATCACACAAGTATTGGGAACTGGGAAGCAGAAAAATCCGTTTCTTCTCCGTGGCAACATACAGGGACAAGCTGAGAGAACTTATTACAGATGCAGTTAAAATTAGACTGGATGTCATTCCCGATCCAATAGGTGCTGAATTGTCCGGGGGACTGGACTCTGGTATTATTGATATTCTTATCAATCGTTTAGGTCGAAAGGGTATTTATTTTTCCTGGTCTCCTAATCCCGATGAGTTACCTCTTGCAAAAAATGATGAACGACTTATTATTGCTGATATCTGTGAGCAGGAGAATATCAGTTGCCTGTTTAGAAAAATGAATAGTGATCTTTCTAATGACAGTAATATTGCCAGAAACCTTCGAGATATTGGAATATGCCTAACAAAGGAGCATCCTGCCTTTTTATTTGCTTTACCTCCTTATATCAATACCTTACCCATCTGTGAAGGATCACAAGTGCTTCAACGGGAAGGGGCAAAAGTTGTTTTTACAGGTCATGGAGGGGATGAAGGCGTTAGTCACAGATGTAATCCATATGAATTATTTTACCACAGAGAATATTATCATTTTTTTAGATATATGTGGTCAACAGCACATGGGAAGAATAGAATAGGAAGGGCATTAAAAAATAGTTATCGAGTTCTTTGGGAAACCAGGAGGAAGCTGAAGCGTCCATTTCTTAATCCTTTTAATGCGCCAGATCTTTTGAATATAAATTTTTCTAATAAATTTAGTAAGGACAAGATGTCAACACTACATTTTTCGTTTGATCCAAAATCATATATTAATGAAGGTGGCAGCCGTAACAGATTAGATAATGTAGCTCTACTTGGTTCCTACTCTGGTGTAAGATATCTTATTCCGTATTTAGACTACCGGGTGATAGACTTTGCTGTATCTATTCCCAGACACCTCTATATGAAAGGAAATAAGAACCGCTATATATTTAGAGAAGCTTTTAAGGACCTTATGCCCAAATCACTATATGATCTTCGGACCAAAGAAGACAATAGTGATAAAAATAAGAAAGGGAATCCTAATTGGTTCGAAGAATTCAAACAGAGGAGAGTAGAGGTTATATCAATATTGAATCGTGATTATTGGAACAGGTATCTGGACTACGATGTAATAGACAAATGGATGAAGGAAGAAGAACCTTCTGATGAAAAGCGTTTTGAAAGTGAAAATAAAATGTATTGCCTTTTTTTGTGTGCAATGGCAGAAAACCTAGTAAAAAAGTCAAGGGAGATTTCATAATCTTCCATAACTTTGTTAGGCTATAGGTCGTAACTTTGTTGGTAAGAGAATTCAGATATCTGCTAAGTTGAAATGAATTCTTATGGTTGTAAGCGTAAGCTTACAACCATTTTTTGTCTTTGTAACCATAGACCTATCTTTTTGTCTGTTTTTTAGAAAAGAAGTTTTTTTTATTCATGAAATGTGATAGAATTATTTAGAGAATTTAAACTAGGGGTGAGGCTTTGCCAGGAAATAATGATGGTAATAATATAAATACAGAGACAAGCAGCATTAGCTGTAATTATAGAAAAAATCGTGTTAAACGAATAAAGACAGCAATCGTTATCCTTGTAATTGTTCTACTTATTTTACCGACAATTTGTTGTATTGTTTTGGGCATGCAGGTGAGCAGGCTTCAGAAACAGGTTAACGATTTGCTCAGTATACATAGCCAATATGGATTAACATATGGCAGCCTGGAGGGTGAGTCGTACGCTTTCGCAGCTGAGATAGAGGAGGATGTCCCACAATACAGTGAAGGGCACACTGCACCGGGCACTATCGGTTCCGTAACTACCGGTACTGAGGAGGTAGGTACCGAGTTTTCCGATACTATAATTTCAGACATTGAGAACGGCGGACAAGATCAACCCACTTTAGATCATATATTGAACAAGCTTAATCCCGAGGCCGAGGAGAAGCTTGAACCAATAGATACGGAAGCTACGGACTTAACGAAGGATATGACTGCTTCAGATCAAGGCAGCTCAAAATCAGGTAAATATGCTGATAAGAAGGTATATCTGACCTTTGATGATGGGCCAAGTATGTGTACCGATAATATACTGGATATTCTTGCAGAGTATAAGGTCAAGGCTACCTTCTTTGTTGTAGGCAAGACGGACAGTCGTTCCAAAAAATTATATCAAAGAATTGTAGATGAGGGTCATACCTTAGGGATGCATTCCTATTCCCATCAGTATTCAAAAATATATAATTCCTTAGAAGATTTTGATAAGGACTTTACAAAACTATGGAAATTGTTATATGATACTACTGGATACAAGCCTTCTGTTTTCCGTTTTCCCGGGGGAAGTGACAATATGGTCAATAAGAATGGAATGGAGGATTTCATTCGCTATTTGAATGAAGCTGAAATCGTTTATTTTGATTGGAATGTATTGAACGGAGATGCTACAGGCGTTAAATATACGGAGGAACAGCTAATTCAAAATATCATTAATGGTGTAACCTACAAGGATAATTCTATTGTGCTCATGCACGATTCGGAGACGAAGCAGATCACGGTAGATTCATTACCCGGCTTATTAGAAAAGTTGATATCAGAGGATGCACAGATACTGCCTCTGGATAATCAGGTTCCACCGATTCAAATGATTAAAGCCGATACAATCAAATAAACCAAGAAACAGGGAGGTATTTAGCGAATGGGTTTTTTTAAGGATTTTAAAGAAGACTTATCACAGGCAGTGAATGAATTGTTGCCGGAGGAGGAAGCTGGTAAAGAGGAAACACAGGATCAACTCGTGAATACGTTGGATTTGGATGAAAGTAGCTCAGAGGAGGTATCGGATAGCGAGAGAATGAAGGAATGGCTAGAAGAATTTGCCGGCGAAGAGACAGAGAGTCTTTACAACGAAGAGGTTTTGCTGGAAGACGAGCTTACCGAAGAACCTGAGGAAACTGATTTAGAAGAAAATACTTTAGAATTAGAGGAAGAAGAGGGCGAGAACATGGATGATAATGTAGATCTTGAGTTATTGGAGGCTTTAAATGCAGATGAGGAAGCAGAGAAGGCTGATGCTAAGGAAAAAACGATGCCAAAATTACGTTCCAATGCAATTGTAAATGATGATGAAGTAACAGTAATTACAAAGGGAACTACGATTAATGGAAGTATTTCTTCCGATGGCTCTCTGGAGATTAACGGAACAATCACCGGCGATGTAGAATGTTTAGGTAAATTATCTATATCAGGTAAGATTGTAGGTAATTCGTCTGCTGCTGAGGTTTATGTAAACACGGAACGTCTGGAGGGAAGCATTACCAGTGAGGGTAGTGTTAAGGTAGGTCTTGGTACAGTGATCATTGGTGATATTGTAGCTACTTCCGGTGTAATTGCAGGTGCGGTTAAGGGAGAAATCGATGTGAATGGTCCAATTGTGATTGATTCTACCGCAATTATCAAAGGAAATATTAAAGCGAAATCTGTTCAGATCAATAACGGCGCGGTAATTGAGGGCTTCTGCTCCTTAAGCTACTCCTCTATTGATGTGGATAATATTTTTGAATAATCATTCGAAAGTAGATCTCTTTGTCTTCCGGGCGAAAGGCTACATACATTCATATACTTGAGTGCAAGGATAACTGTTTTCAATAAATAGAATGTAAGATTTTCATTAATTTGCTCTGGTAATACGATATGTTTTGTGGTAAATTATTATAGAATGTTTTGTATATGATTTTGACACAATTTGAAGGTCAATATCAGGAATTATAAGATTTACCATTCGAGGTACAGGGGATATCATTTCTCCTGTGAGAAAAACACTGGAATAGGCGCCGAGGCGCTTCGTTCTTGTTTTTCTTAGTTTTAAGCTGCCTCGATGAGTCAGCATGGAGGATTAGTATGAAAGAATATGAAAGAGTTCTGCTTAAATTAAGTGGAGAAGCTTTAGCGGGAGATAAGAAAACCGGTTTTTGCGAGAAGACCTGCATTGGTGTTGCTAAGCAGGTGAAGCAATTAGTAGAGGATGGTATTCAGGTTAGCATAGTCATCGGCGGCGGTAACTTCTGGAGAGGAAGAACCAGTGAGACCATAGACCGTACGAAAGCAGATCAGATCGGAATGCTGGCAACGGTTATGAATTGCATCTATGTATCTGAGATTTTCCGCCATGTCGGTATGAAGACAAAGGTATATACTCCTTTTGCTTGTGGAAGCATGACAGAGCTGTTTTCTAAGGATAGTGTTACCGAGTTCATGAAACAAGATGGTGTAGCCTTCTTGGCCGGAGGAACAGGGCACCCTTATTTCTCAACGGATACGGCTACGGTTCTTCGTGCTGTGGAATTGGACTGCGATATCATACTAATGGCCAGAGCAGTGGATGGAGTATATGACAGTGATCCAAAGAAGAATCCGAATGCAAAGAAATTCTCGGAGATAGCTTTACAGGAGGTTCTGGATAAAAAGCTTGGTGTCGTGGATATGACGGCAACTGTGCTGTGTATTGAGAATAAGATGCCAATTCTCTTATTCGGTCTGTCCGAGGATGCAAGTATTGTTAAGGCTGCTATGGGCATATCAGACGGAACCAGAATGACAATATAGGATAAACCAATTAAATATAATGGAGGGATGAAAATGGATGCAAAGCTGGAACAATTCAGTACTAAAATGGTAAAAACAGTGGAAACATTAAAGGAAGAGTATTCCACGATACGTGCGGGCAGAGCAAATCCTCATCTTTTAGATAAACTCAGAGTGGATTATTATGGACAGCCTTCCCCGCTACAGTCTGTGGCAAATGTTTCTGTTCCTGAGGCAAGAGTAATCCAGATACAGCCTTGGGAAAGTAAATTAATCAAAGAGATTGAGAAAGCGATCATTAATTCTGACTTAGGTCTAAACCCGAGTAACGACGGCAAGATTATTCGTCTTGTATTTCCTGAGCTTACTGAGGAAAGAAGAAAAGATCTGGTGAAGGACGTTAAGAAAAAAGCTGAGAATGCGAAGGTTGCTATAAGAAACGTCAGAAGAGATGCGAACGAGCTTTTCAAGAAGCAAAATAAAGCAAGTGAGATCTCTGAGGATGAATTCAAGCTTCTTGAGGATAACGTGCAAAAGATTACCGATCATTATATCGCAGAAATTGATCGAATCATGGAAGACAAATCGAAGGAAATTCTTACCGTCTAAAGATAGAAAGAGTATCCTTTGGATGGATTGTAGCAATGAGAATAGTGTTGAAATATTAGTGTGATTTTGGGGTGTTTCAAAAGTTTTATTCATGACAAGCAAATTGAGGATGAATAAAGTCTTCTTTTGAGACACCCTTATTTCCGCGTATGCAAAGTGAGCATTTATAGGCTTGTTTATAAAAAGACGTGCGCGCACGCGAATAATGCCTGTAAACAGGCATTATTCATGGTTTGGTTGGTTAGAATAGGAGAAAACGGATGCAGGAAAATGAGTTAAACATACCGAAGCATGTGGCAATCATTATGGATGGTAACGGACGTTGGGCTAAGAAGAAGAAAATGCCGAGAAATTATGGGCATACCCAGGGTAGTAAGAACGTGGAGAAGATCTGCGAAGAAGCATATAAAATGGGAATTGAGTATCTTACCGTATATGCTTTTTCTACTGAAAACTGGGTTCGACCACAGGAAGAGGTTGAGGCTCTGATGAAGCTTCTGACAACCTATCTCGAGACAAGTATTAAGACCAGTGCAAAGAATAATATGCGGATTCGTGTTATTGGTGATACCTCAAAATTATCGGAGAATTTGAGGAGAAGTATAGCGGCCCTGGAGGAAGCCTCAAAGAATAATACAGGCTTAAATTTCCAGGTTGCCATTAATTACGGTGGTCGCGATGAGCTTTTACGTGCGGCGAAGGCTCTGGCCATGGATATAAAAACGAATAATACTGAAATTGATCATATAGATGAAGCAATGTTTGAACAATATCTGGATACCAAGGGAATACCGGATCCGGATTTGCTCATTCGTACCAGCGGAGAGCAGAGGCTTTCGAATTTCCTGCTTTGGCAGTTGGCTTATACCGAGTTTTATTTTCCGGAAGTACTATGGCCGGATTTTGATAAAAAGGAACTAATAAAAGCGGTGGAGTATTACAGTAACAGAACCAGAAAATTCGGCGGTTTATCATAAATCAGTAAAGTATTGAGTCATACAACGAGTTCGTGCCTGTGGAATCCCGGTACTGGCTTTGGGTAGACATAGGAAGAAATTAGCTGTATCAAAGAAGCTGCATGGGAGGATATACGATGTTTAGGACGAGATTAATCAGCGGTATTATTTTATTGGCTATTACGATTGCGGTAGTCATTCTGGGAGGCAATGTTCTTTTTGGAGTGCTGCTTGTAATATCATTGATAGGATTATATGAGCTATATAAAATTGTTAAGGTACACCTGGCCTTTCCTGGCATCTTGGGCTATGTATCTTGTCTGGTCTACTATAGTCTGCTGTATTTTGGCTTATCGAAGTATCAGCTGATGCTATTTATCTTTTTCCTAATGCTTTTAATGTTTGCATATGTATTCGGCTTTCCGAAATATTCGACGGAACAGATAGCAGTCTCTTTCTTTGGGCTATTCTATGTCAGTATCATGCTTAGCTACATATATCAGGTTCGTATTCTTGAGGATGGTGCATGGATCGTATGGCTGATATTTATCGGGGCATGGGGTTCCGATACCTGTGCTTATTCTGTCGGAGTGCTCTTTGGAAAGCATAAATTTGCTCCAAAGCTGAGCCCCAAGAAATCTATCGAGGGCTGTATCGGTGGGATAGCCGGAGCCGCTTTAATCGGATTTCTTTATGCAACAGTCATAAGAAGCCATATAACCGAATTACAGAATCCTCAGTTGATTTTTGCTATTATAGGAGCTGCTTCCAGTGTCATATCCCAGATTGGAGACTTGGCTGCCTCCGCCATCAAGCGAAATCATAATATTAAGGATTATGGTTCTTTAATTCCGGGCCACGGCGGTATCCTTGATCGCTTTGACAGTATTATTTTTACCGCACCGATTGTGTTCTATCTGGCTACGATGCTTTAGTGAGTGAAAGGCAATGAAATCATTTTTGAAGAGAGCTTAGTAATGACGCTTGTAATCGAGTATTGGATTTGAGTTTTTGCTTGTCTTTCCCTCCCGTCGGGATGCTTCTTACAAGCCTCAGAGAATTTAATCATGCTGTCCATTGGAACAGCATGATTAATGAGTCTTGACAAAGCATAATCCCCTCGGTCGGACGATCTGCGCAAAAATCACACCCAACACTCGATTTCAAGCTGCTTTATGTTTTCTATCTTCAAAAATGATGATATAAGTATTTTATAATTCATATCCTTATAAAGCATAGATGACGTAGTGTATTTTAGGACCTAATAAATGGGCGGATGCGTAAAATAATACAGGACGTTTGAGGAGATTTTGTATTGAGTAATAAGAGAGATATAGAAAGAGATATAGAAAGAGATATAGGTAGCAGTATAAGATTGGGATGCCGGATAGAGACATAGAATAGAGACATAGTATATAGATATAGGGTAGAGATATAAGATTTAAGATCAGGATATAGGTTAGAGATATAAGTTAGAGATATAAGTTAGAGATATCGGTTAGAGATATCGTATAAGATATCAGATAGAGATTTTGTTAATATATGCAATTAATTTAAGTAAAAATATTAAGAGGTACTATGTCCTTTAGATATTCATAAGATTGTTGGTTTCTTTTGCTTATGATAAATTATTATGCTGTCATAATTTTTAAGTATTTATGAAAGTTTTGTGGATTGTTTGAATTTGTGAATGGAATGGGGTATAGTATAGATAAGCTGTCGTGAGGCAGCATTATGGAGGTTTTTCGAATGAAGAAAATTTGTATTCTCGGTTCTACCGGTTCCATCGGAACACAGACCTTAGATATAGTCAGAGAGAATCAGGAGTTGAAGGTTACTGCCCTGGCAGTTGATAGTAATATAGATTTATTGGAGAGACAGGTTCGCGAATTTATGCCGAACCTTGTTTGCGTATATCGGGAGGATAAAGCGAAGCTGTTGAAGGATAGGGTTAAGGAGCTTCCGGTAAAAGTAGTGACCGGTATGGAAGGTCTGATCGAATGTGCTTCAGAGGCAGAGACTGACACGGTAGTCACTGCGATGGTAGGCATGATAGGGATTCAACCTACGATTGAAGCGATTAATGCAGGAAAGAATATTGCCTTAGCAAATAAAGAAACCTTAGTAACAGCAGGCCATATTATTATGCCGTTAGTAAAGGAAAAGGGTGTGTCATTACTTCCGGTGGATAGTGAGCATTGTGCAATATTTCAGTCACTGAATGGGGAAGATAAGAAGAAGGCATATAAGATACTCTTAACTGCCTCCGGTGGACCATTCCGTGGTATGAAGCTTGAAGAATTGAAAAATAAGTCTCCGAAGGATGCTCTGAAGCATCCAAATTGGGCAATGGGACAGAAGATAACCATCGATTCAGCGACGATGGTTAATAAAGGTCTTGAGGTTTTGGAAGCGGCCTGGCTGTTTGATATGAGTCTTGAGGCTATTCAGGTTGTAGTTCACCCTCAGAGTATTGTCCATTCTATGGTTGAGTATGTTGACGGCAGTATTATTGCCCAGTTGGGAGTACCGGATATGAAGCTGCCGATCCAATATGCATTATTTTATCCGACAAGAAAGCCTTTGCAGCATGGAGAACGCCTTGATTTCTATCAATTAAAGCAATTAACCTTTGAGGAGCCGGATATGGATACCTTCTTCGGTTTACGGCTGGCTTATGAGGCCGGACATCAAGGCGGAAGTATGCCGACGGTATATAATGCGGCAAATGAATGGGCCGTGGCAGAGTTTTTAAAAGGAAGGATTGAATTCCTTACGATCCCTACACTGATCGATA
>JAEZKL010000162.1 GCA_023415475.1 Bacillota bacterium
TTTGCCATCCGGCTTCCTTCAGATTCGTAGTCACCCACGACACCCTTGCCATTGGCTATGTCCTTCCTACTACCAGGCGGACTCGGGACTTACACCCGTTGAAACGTGCGCCCGCCGGGCGCACTATAAAAAAACCTACCAGTCATTCAACTGATAGGTTTTGGTAATCGTCGAGGCGACGGGATTCGAACCCACGGCCTCTGCGTCCCGAACGCAGCGCTCTACCAAACTGAGCCACGCCTCGATTTTCAATCCTTACAGTGCTTTTACCGAAGCACCGCATTAGTTATTATCTAATAAAAGTACTAAAAAGTCAACTATTTATTTTACTTTTTTCAATAAATTATTTTGATCGCAAAAGCATCCAAATAATACTAAAGCATCGGTAAAAATCAGCTTCTGTATTTACCCTCGCAACATCAGGCTGACGCTTTCACTCCCCCTTAAATCCTTACAGGAGCCGCGGACCTTAAGATACGTGGGAATATATTTGACTTGATCTATTTCCTCTTTATTGATGATCTGTAATATGGTTTCCATAATCACCTGGGCATATGCTTTCAGATTATAGCTGATGCAGGTCAAGGGTGGCGATATCATCTCCGAATAAAAGGTGTCATCATACCCAATTACGGAGATATCCTCAGGAACTCGGAGTCGTTTTTCACCCAGTGCACGGATAATGCCTATCGCAACCGATTCATTCACTGCAATAATTGCTGTAGGGAGATGGTCCAGCTTTAGAAGCTTTTTGGCCGCTTCATATCCGGCCTCGATAGAATACTCTGTTTCGATCATAAATTCCTTGTAGAAGGGAAGGTTCTTCTCCTGAAGAAAGCAATACAGCGCCTGTCTCTTCTTCAAAGTAGGAACAGCAGATGCACGTCCTCCGATAAACGCAATTTCCTTATGTCCGAGTCCTGATAGATATGTCAGCAGCTCATTCATACCATGTGTTGTCTCCGGGATAATGCGGTATGCATTAGCACTCTCCAGTTCTCCGGCGATTACAGTCGGAATTTTTTTGGAGGCATTATCCAGTAATTCAATATACATCGGATCCGGAGTCACCTCATCCACACTGCCTCCGACCTGAATAATGGCATCTACTCTCTTTTCCATCAGGTTGCGTAATAGACCGCCTTCTGAGGAGATTTCATTAATCGTATTACATAGAATCATGTTATAACCACACCTTGTAGCTTCCATCTCACAATAGACAAATAAGGTGGAATAAAACGGATTTCGGATATCCGGCACTATCATGCCGATTGTCTTTACTTCCTGCTTACTTAAGCTTCTGGCAGTACTGTTCGGCTCAAAGTTATATTTCTTTATGATATCCTGAACCCGGTCTCTTTTGTCTTCACTCACTTTAGCATTACCGGTCAGAACCCTGGATACTGTTGCCGGGGATACCCCCGCCTCTCTTGCAATATCATATACCGTTACTGTTTCTTTCCCCATTTGATTACCCCCATAATCAAATATATCTATAACATTTTACAGAACTGTATTATACTGAAATACCGAATGCACCGCCTGTGGCTTTTTCCGTAATCGGTATACATAAACGGCGCTATTTCTTCGGTAATTCAGTATTATTGTACCCATTTAACAGCCTTTCGTCAAGCGCGACAATCTATGCTGCTGCTCTTCCGGTCGTCCGAAATCATCGGATTATTATTAAATAGCATGCCTTTCCCATTCCTGAACCAGCCTACAAGGTTACGCCCTGTTTAAAGATAGCCATGTCACGATATCCGTTCTCCTCACTCTTTACCTTCTTGCCGGAGGCTACCTCAAGTACATACCGGAACAGCTCGGAGGAGATCTCCTCCAAGGTAGAATCAGTCACAAGTCTTCCGGCATCAAAATCGATCCAGTTTCCTTTCTTCTGATACAGGGGAGTATTACTGGATATTTTAACGGTCGGTACCTGAGAACCGAAGGGAGTCCCTCTACCGGTCGTAAAGAGTACGATGTGGGCACCGGCTGCTGCCAGAGCGGTGGCTGCTACAATATCATTGCCTGGGCCGCTTAATAAGTTAAGTCCCTTCTCAGACACCTGCTCACCGTAGCGTATTACCCCCATAACCTGGGACTGACCGGATTTCTGAGTGCAGCCAAGGGATTTATCCTCAAGAGTCGAGATTCCTCCCTTTTTATTCCCGGGGGAAGGATTCTCATAAATCGGTTGATTATAATCCATGTAATACTGCTTGAAATCATTGATCAGAGTTACTGTCTTCTCAAATAATTCTTCATTCGCACACCGGTTCATAAGGATAGTTTCCGCACCGAACATCTCCGGCACCTCAGTTAATATGGTGGTCCCTCCCTGCTCAATCAGAAGATCGGAAAAGGCTCCTACCGTAGGATTCGCCGTGATACCGGACAGGCCGTCCGAGCCTCCGCATTTTAATCCGACGATTAATTCGCTGGCCGGAACAGGTTCCCGTTTATACTGGGATGCAAATTGAATTAATCCCTTGATATATTCCATTCCCTGACCGATCTCATCCTCCCATTCCTGGCAGACAAGGAATTTCACTCTTTCTTCATTATAGGGGCCAATCTGTTTTATCATCTCTTCGATGCTATTGTTCTCACAGCCAAGTCCCAACACCAGAATTCCTGCTGCATTGGGATGTCTTACAAGACCGGCCAGTATTTTCTGTGTATTTAACTGATCATCTCCTAATTGAGAGCAGCCATAAGGGTGGGTCAGGGCAACAATCTCATCCACCTCCGGTGTAAGCTGTTCCTTTCCCATCCGTTCAAGCATTCTGGCGATATCATTGACACAGCCGACGGTGGGTATGATCCATATCTCATTACGAATGCCCACCTTGCCGTCCTCTCTTAAGTATCCCTGAAAATACGATGTGGCAGCATCTCTTCTCATGGTTGCCTTTCCGGGCTGATATTGATACGTAAGAAGATCTCCCAAGCCGGTCTTTACATTATGGGTATGAATCCAATCCCCTTTTATGATCGGTTCGATTGCCACACCGATGGAATATCCATATTTGAAGACCTGCCTGCCCCTCTCTATATCCTGTAACGCAAATTTATGTCCGGCACCAATATCCTCTCGAAGTGTTACCTCCTCCCCCGATACCAAAATCGTCTGACCGGCTCTCAAATCCTTAAGTGCGATTGCTACATTATCATTTTCTTGAATTTTTATTACTTCTTTCATATTCATACCTAGCCCTTTTCAGATAATAACTCTCACATGGCTCTGACAATTAAACCAAATGATTGCGTTTTAAAGCTTCCCGTACTCCGAAGTCCCTGATATCTGTTAAATATCCTGTAACTGCTTCCCAAACACCGGGCAGGGCGGACAGATCCTGGCCCCAGAAGTCCGTGTTGGATAGGAAGCGTCCGGTTATGGTTTGGGCATCGGTATCTTTATTATCAGCAAAGAACTCCAGAACCTTTGCATCATCCATAATCTTATATTCCTCACCACTTCGATGGCCGATTAACGCACCGTCTCTTAATTCCTCGCCGGAATAGAACTGAAGCATCGCTGCCAGGGAGAAGGTAAGATGCGACGGTAATTTCTTATTAATATCGATGTATTCCAGAAAGCTGGGCATACATCTGGCTCTCCACTTGGATACAGAATTTAATGTAATGGACAGCAGAGCATGCTTTATGAACGGATTCTGGAAACGGTCGATTACCGCTTCCGCAAAGCTTAGCAAATCCTCCTTGGGTAAATCAAGGGTCGGTATAATCTCATCGAAGATCGTCTTTAACATGAATTCCTTAATATCCTCATCCAGCATGGATTCTCTCACAAAATCATTCCCCGCCAGGAAGGAGGCAGGTACAAAGGAGGTATGGGCACCGTTTAGGATGCGTACCTTACGCTTCTTATAAGGCTTCTGATTATCCGTAAAGATAACCGGAAGGCTTGCTTTATCTAATGGGAATTCCTCTTTAATCTCCCGGTCGCTTTCAATAACCCATAACGCAAAGGGCTCTCCGGTTACGATGAGATTATCCTTATATCCAAATTCCTGCCACAGGCTCTCGGCTTCTTCTCTCGGATAACCGGTAACAATGCGGTCTACCAATGTACTGCAGAATACGCAGGCTTCCTTCAGCCAGGTCTGGAACACTTCACCAAGCTCCCATTCCCTTGCCAACCGCAGTACAATCTCCTTCAGATGGATTCCATTGTCATCAATCAGCTCCACCGGTAATATAATCAGGCCCTTCTCTAAATCTCCATGGAAATGCTCAAATCTCTCGTATAAGAATTTGGTAAGCTTGCCGGGATAGCTATTCGGCGGGTTTAATTCAAACGAATCCGTTGCATCATATACAATTCCGGCTTCTGTCGTATTGGACACAACAAAACGGAGCGTATCCACCTTGGCAAGTGACGCATATTTATCATATTCTTCATATGCATCCACTGCGTCTGCTATGCTGGTCACGATGCGCTTTATGCTTCTCTCCTCATTCTTCTCCAGTCCTCGCAGCAACACCGTATACACGTTCTCCTGCTGATGAAAATACTCCAGATTGCCATACTTAATCGGCTTTACCAGAACGATGTCACCATCAAAATACTTCTCCTCATTGGCAATGTCAATCATATAATCAACGAACGCCCTTAAGAAATTACCTTCTCCAAATTGAACCACCCTGATAGGACGGCTTGCTTTCCCAATACTTTCTTTGCTTATCATCTTCATCTCGTTCATCCCTTTACAGTATTTATGTAAGTACTTACATTTCTTATTGTACTATTTTGTTGAATTAACGTCAATACTGATTCTTGCAAATCAGTATTACCATTTCTTTGCTTGCTTTTATATTTGAGTTATTATATAATATACGATGTAAGCATTTACATAAATTCTTCGTTCCTTGGAGCATTGCTTCAGGAAACAGACTAAAAATGAGGTATGCGCCACCATGAATATTTATGATGTCTCAAAGAAAGCCGGTGTATCCATCGCCACGGTCTCCAGAGTAATTAACGGAAACTCATACGTCAGCGATAAGACAAAGGAAAAGGTGCTAAAGGTAATCGAAGAATACCAATATACTCCCAACGCTTTTGCAAGGGGACTTGGTTTGAATTCCATGCACACGGTGGGTATCATGTGTGCCGATTCCTCCGACCCCTATCTTGCCAGTGCCATCTATTATCTGGAACAGGCTCTCCGACAAAATAATTACGATGCTTTGCTATGCTGCACCGGATATGAGTTGTCCGAGAAACAAAAATATCTTGATTTACTGTTATCCAAGAGAACCGATGCCATCATACTGGTAGGCTCTAATTTTGTGGAAGCAGATAATGCCAAGAATGAATATATCAGGGATGCGGCTTTGCAGGTACCGATCATGATACTGAACGGAGCCTTGGATGGCAGCAATATCTACTGTACCTTATGCGACGATTACCATGCGGTTTACGATGCAACCAGCGCCCTGATTAAATGCGGATTAAAGAATATTCTATATCTCTATAATTCAGAATCCTACAGCAGCAACAAGAAAATGTCCGGTTATCTGGCTGCTATGGATGCCTTGTGTTCTGATTCGGCCAAAAAACGGGAGTACGTACATTATATCAACGGTAATCTAATGGAGGTCAGGGATTATCTGACTTCATTAAGGAAAACAGGGCTAAACCCCGAAGCAATTATAGCTTCGGACGATATTCTGGCAATCGGAGCATTAAAGTATGCCAGGGAGCATCACATCGACGTACCCAGCCAGCTTTCCATCATTGGCTATAACAATTCTATTGTCGCTCTGTGCAGTGAACCGGAGTTGACTTCCATCGATAACAAGCTGGAAGCCTTATGTGCCAATTGTGTCACGACGCTTATGGGGGTATTTAATAACCAGGCTGTTCCCCTTAAAGCAGTTTTTCCGGCAGAAATTAAAAAACGCGGTACCACACGTTTTTAATACATGATTTACAATAAAATAAAGACAGACAGATGTGAAAAACAAGATTTTTCACAGGCAAATTTGTGTATCGGTACAAATTTGATAATTTTGGCAAAATGGAGGATTTTAACATGAAACAATTCTTAGACAGGGATTTTCTACTATCCACAGATACTGCAAAGAAGCTTTTCCACGAGTATGCAGATCAATTACCCATTATCGATTATCATTGCCACATTAACCCTCAGGAGATTGCACTGGACAGGCGATTTGATAATATCACCCAGGTATGGCTTGGCGGCGACCATTATAAATGGCGGCTTATGCGAACCTGCGGCGTTGATGAATATTATATTACCGGCAATGCTCCGGATAGAGAGAAATTCGAAAAATGGGCTGAGACTCTGTCAAAAGCAATTGGGAATCCCTTATACCACTGGAGCCACCTTGAGCTTCAGAGATACTTTGGTTACTACGGTGCGTTAAGTCCAAAGACTTCGGAGGAAGTATGGAACCTGTGTAACGAGAAGCTGGCAGACGCATCCATGAGTGCACGCAATATTATTAAGATGTCCAAGGTAACCCATATCTGTACTACCGACGATCCTGTCGATACCCTGGAGTGGCATAAACAGATTGCTGGTGATCCTGACTTTACTGTGGCTGTACTTCCCGCATGGAGACCGGACAAAGCCATGAATTTGGAGAAGCCTGAATATCTGACCTATCTGGAGAAGCTGAGTAACGTCTCCGGAGTAACGATTGACAGCTTTTGTTCATTAAAGAAAGCTCTGCAGGTACGTATGGATTATTTCGCATCCTGCGGCTGCAGCATATCCGATCATGGTCTGGATTATATTATGTACGAGCCCGCTTCCGACGATACCGTTCAGTCAATCTTCGACAAGAGACTCAGAGGAGAAACTCTTACCGATCTTGAGCTTCTTCAGTTTAAGACCGCCTTTATGCTATTTGTCGGAGAGGCCTATCATAAATTAGGCTGGGTAATGCAGCTGCATTACGGCTGTAAGAGAGATAATAACAGCCGTATCCATCAGTCTCTGGGACCGGACACCGGTTACGACTGCATTAACAACAATACCCCCTCATCCAATCTGGCCAATTTCCTGAACTCATTAGAAAGCCGGAACGCTTTACCCAAAACAATTATTTACAGCTTAAACCCCAATGATAATGCTGCCATAGGAACCATCCTCGGATGCTTCCAGGACGGCTCTGTGGTCGGCAAGCTACAGCACGGAAGTGCTTGGTGGTTTAATGATAATAAAACCGGCATGCTTGAGCAGATGACTTCTTTGGCAAACCTGGGATATTTGGCTGGATTTGTAGGCATGCTGACCGATTCAAGAAGCTTCCTGTCCTATCCCAGACATGAATATTTCCGCCGTATCTTATGCGAATTAATCGGAAATTGGGTGGAAAACGGTGAATACCCTGCAGACTATGACCTATTAAAGGAAATCATTGAAAACATCTCGTATTATAACGCCTTGAACTATTTTAAATTCTAAGCTCAGCTAATATAACGATCAGAGATTAGTCATAAAAAACAGACCTGAGACAGAACGGTAAACCAAATCCCGGTTCAGCGCCTATCTAGGTCTGTTTCCTTTGATGCTTTCGCACTCCTGATTTTTAGAACCAGTGAGTTTTCTTCCGATCTGAAATAAAAGGGGCAAAGATATTAAAAGAATAATTGCGACTATCATTGTTGAAAAGATAACCTCAAACAAACTTATTATTTTATCCTTATGCATGCTGAAAATGATCAAACCATTCAACGGAAGATTAATAAGCATACCTGTTATTAGACCTGGTGCATATCTTTTCAAAAGAATGGTTGCGATAAAATGGGGAAAGAATACGTTTATAATCATTGTTCCTACATAGCCTACAAATAAAAATTTGAGAAAGAGTATCTTTGGAAAGAACATGAATAAAGCGGAAATCAAATACGCAAATGCAGTAATTACAATTAATGCAAAATAAAACTCATTGCGTTCAACTGGTTTATGATACTTTCCGGTATAATTTGACCATTGTGGTAACCAAAGAGCTTCTTCTATATTATGTAAAGTTATTGTAAACATAAAGAGTAATGCAAGACTGGATGTGTTCATAGCTCCAACTCCTTAACTAAAATTATTATCACCAATTTGGTAAGTCCATCAATTTACTGAGCTTTTTCCATTTTACACCATATCCACAGTGATTGCTACCCTTATTTATTGCCAATATACTTAAGAGAGTCGTCAAAATAAAATTCAGAGAATTGTACACGATAAAAAACAGACCTGAGACGGGGCGGGTTAAAATGAACCGTTTTATGGTTCATTGCCCTACTCTAGGTCTGTTTTTTTATTATTCTGCAGTATTTTCTATTCTATTTTCTTTTATGTCATTGAGGATAAACGGGGTTGCCTTTTGGATAAGACGGGGTGCCCCATGACAAACCGATTTCTAGTAAGCCGTAATGATTCCACCTTCATTGGCATACATAGAGCTAACTCCTGCGGTATCTACGATAAAGCAACCCTTAAAAGGAATTCTCTTTAGTATCTCTTCCTTCACAAACTCCGCTCTTTCTCTGTTATTGCAGTGCGCGATTCCAAGAATTCGCTCAGAGGGCTTTATCACATCCTCTTCAATACATTTGGCCATCAACAGTAAGGCTTTATTAATTCCGCGTGCCTGATCAACCTTAGTGATGATGCCCTCCGGTGTTGCACCCATGACCGGCTTAATATTCAGAGCACTGGCGATAATTGCCTGAAGATTGGTTAATCTTCCGTTCTTACGAAGGGTGTCCAGAGATTCCAGTACAAACTTTGTCTTCATATTATCTCGGAAGGTATTCACCTTATCAACAATCTCACGGAACGGATGACGTGCTTCAATCAATTCCTTGATCTTCATTGCGATGAGAGTCTGGCCTACGGATGCAGAGTGAGAATCAAATATCGCGATATTTTTATCAGGGTGCTCCTCCAGATACAATTTCTTTGCAAGCTCCGCACTGTTATAGGAACCGCTTAAGGGAGATGACAAGGTTACTACATAGATATCCCCCTCATAAGCAAAGTGCTTCATATAATCCTCCGGGGATGGGCATGCTGATTTGGGACTGCTCGGGCATTCTCTTACACGTTTCAAAAAATCTGCCTGGTCAAAGGACTCATCATCTACAATCGAAACATCATCCACAATTAGGGTTAGAGGTACAAGCTGAAAGTGCGGATCCTCCTTTAATTCCTTGGGCAAATCCGTGCAGCTGTCTCCAATAATTCTGTATGACATCTTTTTATCCTCCTGTTTTATAAATTAATTCTACTACGTTTCTATATCCTACTTAACAATATCCTATTTTTTACTTATATTGTATCCGTAAACATATCATCAAGTTTATTCACTGCATAATGTAGTTTTCATTACTATATTATAGCATACCATATCCCTAGTAGTATATTCAAGAGGAAATCTTGATTTATATAAATTTAATAAACTTCTTTCAAGAGTGAATCAAAAGAGGGAAAGCAAGCGAATATACACTTCACCTGCTTTCCCATTATGGATGTTTGTATTCACTGATTTAATTTTTCAAATAGCATTTTATTTAGCAAGGAACATCATAATTTCATTACTTCTCTGTATGAATTTGGTCATTGCCTCCGGCTCTAAGGGCTTATGGCTTAGGAGTGCCAGGTCATAGAGCTGTTCGCAGATCATCGGAGTCTGCTCTGCATTCTCGTTAGTCAGGATAAACTGAACCAGCTTATTATTCGCATTAAGAACCAGAGTCTCTCCGCCACCGAGGCCACCCATATCCATACCGGACATGTTATACATACGCATCATATCCTGCATTCTGCGGCTTTCCTCAGACAAGGTCATAACGGAGGATACCTTCTCGTTCTTAAACTTATCTACCTTAACCTCCAGCTTATCCTTAGCCAGCACCTTACGGAACAGGTTCGTCATCGCTTCAGTATTATTCTTTAAGACCTTTTGATCCTTCTTCTTAATCTTATCCTTAAAGCCTTCCGTAATATCTGCATCAATACGCTGGAAGCGGATGGTCTGATCCTGATATTCCAATTGCGTGATGAAGGGTTGATCAATATTATGGGTCAGGATGAAGGCATCACTGCCGGCTTCCTTGAACATATTGATGTACTGGCTTTGCTGCTTTACATCGGTTACATAGAAGATGGTTATCTTCTTATCCTCATCTACTACTTCCTCATCATCCTCGTGCTTATGGTCATGACCGCATTCACAGTTTTCATCATGAACATGGGGTGTAGCAGCACCTTCTGTCTGTGTCTCCTGATTGTTCTTCTTCTCTTCTTCAGGACCCTTCTTAGCAGCTACATAATCTGCAAGAGTGATATATTTATCCTCCAGATTCTTAAAGAGGATTACATCCTTTACCTTCTCACGGAACTTCTCATCCTTCAGGCAGCCGAATTTGATGAAGGGACTGATATCATCCCAGAACTTCTCGTAGCTCTCACGCTCTACCTTATACATTCCGCTGAGCTTATCTGCAACCTTTTTGGTGATATATTCGGAAATCTTCTTAACGAAGCCGTCATTCTGCAATGCACTTCTTGACACATTAAGCGGTAGATCAGGGCAATCAATGACACCCTTTAAGAGCATCAAAAATTCCGGGATTACTTCCTTAATATTGTCTGCAATGAACACCTGATTACTGTATAATTTTATTAAGCCTTCTAAGGAATCATATTCTGTATTGATCTTCGGGAAGTACAGGATACCCTTCAGGTTAAAAGGATAATCCATGTTCAGGTGGATCCAGAACAGAGGCTCCTTATAATCATTGAACACTTCACGATAGAACTTCTTGTATTCCTCCTCGGTACAATCATTGGGATGCTTAGCCCACAGGGGGTTGATTTCATTAATCGGCTCCGGTTTCTTCTCCGCCTTAGCCTCTTCTACTGTACCATCCTCATTCACAGCCGCATCTACAATTTCTTCCTGTTTCTCTTCTACCTTCGCATTGGCATTGACCAGATAGATCTCTACCGGCATGAAGGAACAGTACTTCTTCAGAACCTCTCTGATTCGGTATTCATTAGAGAATTCATAACTGGAATCATTCAGATAAAGTGTGATATCTGTACCACGTTCGCTCTTTGTACTTTCACTCATCTCATATTGGGTACCGCCGTCGGATTCCCAATGTACCGGCTGTGCCTCCGGCTGCCAGGACAGGGTATCAATTGTTACACGAGCAGCCACCATGAAGGCCGAATAGAATCCGAGACCAAAATGACCGATAATCTGATCCTCATTGGTCTTATCCTTATACTTCTCAAGGAACTTCTCAGCTCCCGAGAAAGCGATCTGGTTAATATATTCCTTCACCTCATCTGCAGTCATACCAATACCATTGTCAGAAAAACAGATGGTCTTCTCCTCCGGATTAACAGTAACGGTAATTTTATAATGATTATCCTCCGCAAGATTAGCCTCGCCCATTACCTCCAGCTTCTTCAGCTTAGTGATAGCATCACAACCATTAGAGATCAGCTCTCTTACAAAAATGTCGTGGTCAGAATATAACCATTTCTTAATGATCGGAAACAGATTTTCTGAATGAATTGATAAATTACCACGTTCTGTACTCATAAATAACAACTCCTTTATCATTATTATTGTGCAACATCGATGCAGCTTAGTTTCTCTCTGTCTGTCGATTACAGTTATTTATAACCTTCAAATGATATGATAATACTCACAAATTAAAATGTCAAGGCAAAATTAGCACTCTTCTATCAAGAGTGCTAACAATTAACATATTCTCTGTCATATAAGGAAGAATTCTATGCTTCTTCGAAAGCAATTCCCTGTTCCTTTAGCATCTTCTTGACCCAGAGATCCCATTCCTGCTCCAGGGTCTTGTCTAAGGTAAAGGTCTTGATTGCCGTCCCGGTAATAAGATGCAGTTCATTTTTATCAAATCGAACATTCAGGAACAGACCGCCGACTTCCTCACTTTTTAGTCTACCGCCGGACTGCTGAACCATTTCCTCACAGAGGGGTCTGGGCAGCTGGAATACGATCTTCAGTGATAGCGGAGTCTTATTTCCCTTAATCATAGAGTATGCGATGCTTCGAACCTCGCTCCATAATGAGCTATGCTGATTCTCGCCTCGTTCCTCCAGTTCCTCCTTCGTAAAAAAGGCCTCATTTAGCTGACCGTTGATGGTAAAGCTGATAAAGGTAGATAACTGCATCTCCTTGAGGAGAAAAAAGTCAAAGGTTGTCTGAGCAAGAAGCTTACCCATAAAAGATTTTACTTCAGTTATAGTCAGTGAAATCATAAGTCACTCTCCCAATGGTATCGCATGATATGTAAAAATTGTAAAAACTCGATTGAATTCCTAGTATAGATCCAATCTGATTGTCAAACAATATAGATAGAACATCAATAAAGGAGGTTTGTTATCATGTACTTTGAACCTACCAGGAAAACCTATTATCGATTTCCATCCTTTAGTAGTGCCCAAAATTTTGATGAAAGACACTATTATCCAGATAAACCGTATTCCTCCGGTGAAGATCTGCGTTATACTTCACAGGTTACCGAATATGAACCATATCCTGACATGATCGACAATTACTAAATCAATAGATTAATTACAGCCAGGATTAACAGATGAGCGGGGTAAAAGATATAAAAGGTATACTTTATATTTTTACCCTTTTGTCCGTTATAAAAGGCGATCGGCAGAATTGCCAGCGTTGCAATGATATTAATATATCCTAGCAGGTAGCCTGATATGAACAGTAAGGATAATCCAAGCAGTAGCTTACTCCCTCGAAACAGATAAAATGCTACGATTAATATAATACCTCTATAATCGTAATCTGTCTTCAATAGATAGGCCGCAATACCAAAGACAAGCGTCAGTAAGGCGTTTAACAAATTCATTATAATGATATTTTGTTTGAATTTTTTCTCCACTTTACTCATCAGATACATACAAAGTAATCCCAGGAATAAGGTAAAGAAGATATTCTGATGATGAAATTCCAGTACCTTGCCATAGAAAGCAAGATCGAAGGGTATCTCTGAGATAAGTGCAAAGGCTCCCATACGCATCAGATATTTCTTCACATCCTTCGTATGATGGAAGCCCTCAACCAGGAGGAACACAAAGATTGGAAAAGAGAGTCTTCCGATACAACGCATGATAAAATTCAGCATCGTATTGCCGGGAACGAGAACCGCGCCGACATGGTCAATCAGCATCGTGATAATTGCAATTAATTTCAGATGATAAGAATTCATAAATTATCCCCTCTCTCTAAATATGCATTTTCTTTCTTAATTCTGCCTTCATATTATCTCCCTGGAACAGGATTAGTGCCGACAGGCTGATTGCACTCATCGCCACACAGATAACGGATGGAAAGACTATACTTAGTACACCGGTCAGGATAAAAATAATCGGTACAAAACCAAAAATAATATCGATGAAGAGGTATACGATCAGATCTCGTACCCCGATCTTCAGGATTTTTGCCGCAATGGCCATAACAATCATTGCACCAAAGCAGATTGAGGGAATGACAAAATCAATGGACCATCCCAGCCATCCTATGGACCAATCCCATAAGACCGATAAGATACTGATCACCACTACCTGCCAGACAATTGTCTTGGGGATGTTATTTTTCTTACGGATTATGACAAATAAACTGACCCACATACAGGCAATTCCCGCTGCGACAACCAGTGACCATCTGGAATCCTTTGTAAAGATCAGATTGATTGCGAAACTAATGATGATAGCAGCGATTGATATTAATATTATAACTCGGATAAAGATGTTAAACTCCTGAAAAATAGTCGGCAGATTGGGAAATACCTCTTCGCTTTTTTCCTCATTTTCGAGGAGGATACCACCACAGAGAGGGCATACCTCATAATTTCCCTTCAAGGTAACTTTACAATAATCGCACTTTTGCACTTGCCTACCTCCTATATATCCTTATAATTAGAGGCTATTGTTAAAGCAACGCCTTCCTGGGTTAACATACGAAAGAAATTCTTCTGAATATCCATCCCTATAAATGGAGAAGTAAAGCTGATTACCAGCTCGTCTCCAAAGGAACACATGGCTATCTGAGGTCTTTTGGCACTGGTAAAGCAATCAAATAGATGAATGTAGGGAACCAGCTCTCTGGCAACGGAGATTCTTCCAATATTTGATAAGGTAGCGGTAATGCCACGATCACTCAAGCGAGTTGCAAAGCGCAGAATATAATCCTTTAGAACTAACGGGATTACCCGCATGAATACATTATGCTCCAGGGCCGATAACCGATTCATATGCTCTCGTAATCTTTCCTCTGTAAGCTCCTTTGAAAAGGCCTCCTTCACTTCCTGAATAATATCCTCCAGCTTGTCCGATTTCTTAGTAAAGTCATAACTGACACCTACCGTTGTGAAGAAGTTTCTTGCCGTAACCGAAGGAAAATAAGTTCTCAGATTCACCGGTACCGTTATCCTTATGGGATACTTTCTGCTTCTGGTTGGCATGTCCATATAGATTGCCTTCATATAAAGTGCAGTCAGATATACCGTCATAGTCGTGTCATAACGATGTGCCAGCTGAAGAAGCTCCTTCACCGACATAACCCCCTCCACTATCCTAAGGCGGTTATCAATGGCGCGTCTTCCCGTGATTTGATAGGCACGGCTCAGTTTAATCCTATCGAGTGTTTTATCGCCGTTATAATGCTTTAAGAAGCTGTCATCCATCTTCTGTGTAAAGGATGCGTCGTAAGCCAGCTTAGGCAGGCCCTCTTTAAAATCCTCTTCATGCTTTATAATAAGATAATAATATACAATTGTGTTCAGAAAGCCTAATGCTCCTGTACCATCTGTCAGAGCATGATACATTTCGAGATTAATTCTACGGTTGAAATAAGACACCTCAAACAGTAAATTCCGACGGTTCTGCTTATACAGCATACTACAGGGCAGCTTTCGCTCCTCGACAACCTCAGGCCTCGCATCGGTACTGTCAAAATAATACCAGAACATTCCCCTTCGTAAAACCGACTGATATACCGGGAATAAAGGCAAGGCTTTATTTAACGCTTTTTGTAAGATTTCTTTATCAATTTCCTCATTTAGTTCACAAACAAACCGAAAAACCTTAGTGTCCTTTTCATTTGTGTTAGGAGGAAATATTTTTGCCGCATTATCTAACTTCAACCATTCCAGCGGTTTCCTTTTTGTCATAGAATCAAGCTTCCCCCTTTCCGGTGTCATTATGATTATTACAAGCTTCCATATTTTGTAGAAAATAATGGTTTCTCTATTATTAACGAAATTTCAAGACATTATCTTCAAGATATTTGTTTACTCTTCATTTTTATTTAGAAAACGATTGATCAGCTCATAGCTACGCTTTACATGAACAAAATGCTTAGGTAAGGATAAGAAGCCATGCAATGCATCCTTCATCCGGTATACCTCCACCTGATTGCCAAATTCATATAGCCTCTTACCATAAGCCTCCGCCTCATCCCGCAAAGGATCATACTCTGCAGTGATGATCAGGGTATTCGGCTGTCTTGACAAATCCTCTGACAGAATCGGTGCAAGATAAGGGTTCATAAGATCCTCATCACTTCTTTTATATAAATCCATAAAATCACAAATTCGTTTTGATGTTAATAAAAAATCCGTCCCGTTTTCTTTGATAGAAGGATAGGGAGAAGTCTCACTGTGATCACTAGCTGCAGAAGGGTACAGTAAAATCTGTCTGGCAGGAAGAAAGGTTCCCCGGTCTCTTGCCATCAGAGAAACTACTGCTGCCAGATTCCCTCCGGCGCTGTCTCCAATCAGTGTGATATCCTCTGCCTTTACATCAAGCAGCTGTGAATACTCATAAAGCTCTTTGGTTACGGCATAGCAATCCTCCGGAGCAGTCGGAAATTTGAATTCCGGTGCCAGTCGATAATCGACCGATATCACGATATGACCGGTCTGCTTCGCCATATTTGAACAGACATTGGTGTAGGTATCGATATTACCTACTACCCATCCGCCTCCATGGAAGAAAATCAGCAGCTTCCTCATGACATATTGCTTTGTCGGCAGAAAAATACGCACCGGTATATCATAATCACCGATTGATACCTTGTGATCCCACATCTCATATAAAGGCTTAATCACCGGATGCGCTGCTGTCTTCAGCTGCCTCTGCAGCTTATAGGTCTTCTTCAGATCCAGCTCGGGATAAGACAAAGCGCGCAGTGCAATTCTCATCGCTTTATTAATTGCCATTGATGCCTCCGTAGTTTTTAATCCATCGATACCAGATGATTTGATGAAACAATTCACTGGTCATAGATAATAGCAGGAAGAGCTGCAATTTCATTCTACTCAAGTTACAAATAAATGTCAAACAAATCCGTTATACCTTGCGCCTGTGATCCCTAGTGGCTACTGTTCACATCACGGCTTGTAATAGAGCAAATGGGTGCGATCAATGTTTTCAAAACAGGAGACGCTTTCGCTTAGTTGCATTACGTAGCAGAGTTAGTGGTGAAGGATATCGTGTTTCAGTTTCTCCTTTGGGTATAAAAAATACACTAATTCATCGTGATTTAGCGATAAAACAGTGTATCATTACTTAGACAATTTTACTATCTCCCAAATAACCTCTGAACCATAAGCAGAATTATGAAAGAAAGCAACAAAAAGACATTCAGGAGAGACATATAATCTCCACTTAGTTTTATTTCCATCTTTATCTTTTATATCATATTGATACTTAATCCAGTGATCCTGTAAGATATGGTCATCAAATAACGGAGATGAATTAAATTGGACCTCTCCTTTTACATAACTTGGAGAACTTATTTCAACATTAAAATCTTTGCCATCAATTTTAAATAAGTCTGCTTCAATTGTATATTTAGTATCTGCCATTGTTTTATTTGCATAATCAAGCGATGAAGATGATAATCCTGTTAAATAGATTAACTCATCAAATGTATATGTACCATAAAAATCTTGTTTATCAGCATTACCAATGCTAGATAGAAAGATTAGAAGGATGATCGAAACAAATCCCACTATAAGTAAAACAACCCTTTTCATAATTTACCCCATACAAAAGACGAATATATTAACTCACAATTGTAACAATTGGAAACCATATACATGGTAATATTATACATCATATAATTACTCACAATCAATGTATTTATCATTCACATCTAAATTAGAAATGAGCACAGAAAATAAAATACTGGAGTTGATGCCATCGTCCGATTTCACAACTATATAATTTAGTCGGCTAAATATTCACTTATATCGATATTTATGTTATACTGATGCATAGTGAGCCTGCTGCAAGCTTGCTAATAGTCATGAACACATTTTATGCATGATACTGCATGAAAACAATCGTAATATGACATTTTCATTCATCTAATAATGTATTACAAATATCTTACTATGGAGGTTAAAATTAATGTATTATAAACAATATGGCGACACAAACAGAAAGGTTTCCGCCATCGGAATGGGAACCATGCGGTATGATGATGCCGATGTCAAGGCAGGTAATTTTGCAAAATGTGCGGACGTTGTATTATATGCTCACGAAATGGGCATCAACTTCTTTGACTCTGCACCGTTCTATTGCAACGATAAAAGCGAGGAAATAACTGGTATGGCTTTATCCCAGCTGCCCAGGGACAGCTTCTACATATCATCAAAGGTTAATATGGGTTCATACGGCGGCAAATTCTCTCCGGATGCCTTTCGTCAGAGATTGGAGACCTCATTAACCAGACTTAAGGTAGATTATCTGGATTTTTATTACTTATGGTGCCTGTTGGACCTGGAGTCCTTCCACAAGCAATTTGATCTGATGTATAGCTCCTTTGAGAAGGCAAAAGCCGAGGGTCTGATCAGGGATATCACCTTCTCCTCCCACATGCAGGGAAATCAGCTGGAGGAGGTTGTGAATTCCAACGCCTTTAAGGGTATGTTAATCGGCTACAATGCCTTGAATTACCGTTTCCGTCAAGCCGGCATCAGTGCCGCTCATAAGAATGGCATGGGTATCGTGGTTATGAACCCCCTGGGCGGTGGTCTGATCCCGAACAACCCGAAGGTATTTGAGTATCTTACCGAAGGAACCGACTTGAATGTGGCACAGGCAGCTTTACGCTTTGTTGCTTCTCATAAGGAAATCTCGGTTGCCTTATGCGGCTGTACCACCAAGCAGCATGTCGATGAAGCAGTTAATTCAGTCGAGAACCTGGTTGAAAGACCTGCAAGCGAGATTTACGCAGAATATGAAACCAAGGGTATGGCTTTGAATAATCTCTGTACCGGCTGTGGGTATTGTAAGCATTGCCCTGTGGACATCGATATTCCGAAGTTCATGGATGCCTATAATGAGAAAATTCTTGGTAACAGCATCCCCGACCGCCTGAAAGGACATTGGGGTATCTCAGGTAAGCTTGCGGCAGAATGCATCAAGTGCGGTCAGTGTGAAACACTATGCACCCAGCATCTCCCGATTATCGAACGCCTCGAGGAAATCGCTGCGATTGTAATGTAATGATATTCCGAAACATAATGGGAGCCTACTCCGTTAAGACAGAGGAAAAGCCAACTTCTTCAAGTTGGCTCTTGGGGAGGGAGGAGATTTATGAAAAATTCTATGTTAAGTGGTAATCGACTAATTAATTGTTTTATCGCCTTTTGGTATTTTCTCTATCTTATAATGCTATTATAATGTCTAATTATGGAGAAGGTATTAACGTTTCGTGAACATTTTAAAAATATTTATTCATATTTAGACATTAAAGAAACAGCCTCAGATACTCCTCAGCAATGATGCGATGACCGATTGGGCTGGGATGAACTCCATCAGCGGCCATCTCTGTACAGGTATATTGCTCCGCCTCATATTTGGCGTAGATACCATCCATTGGGATATAATAATCTGCAAATTCCTTCGCCAGCTTACGGACTACATGAATCTTAGGATCAAGATCCTCACGCCAGGAGGCTCTGTCCGGAAGGGAATTCAACAGAAAAGGCTCTATCATGATCAGCTTACAAGCCGGCATATCCTTCTTAATCTTTGTTAGTAGGATACGATAGGTATTCTCAAACTCTTCTGCACTGGTCGGATCATTGTTATCAAATCTTCTCCAGGTATCATTCACTCCGATTAAGATTGACAGATAATCCGGCTGGATCGCCTTAAAATCCTCATCGTAGCGGGCTAACAGATCCTTCACCCGATTACCACTGATGCCTTTATTCATAAAGGTTACCTGCTTCTCCGGAAATAAGGTTTGATACAGCTTAGCAATCAGGCTTGCATATCCCTTTCCCAGAGAATTAGTATCGTTACGGTCTCTGCTGCAATCCGTGATGCTGTCCCCCTGAAATAATACGATCTGACCGTCTTGAAATGTACTCTTCATTTTGCTTCCTCCAATTAGTAATTCATTAAAAACCTTAATAGTAATTAATTAAAATATCTTACAAGAAACCATTATAGCAATCCTCCAAGGAAAGTCAAATAACACATAAAGCCTTCAAATATCCGAGCAAATGACATCTGATCGCCATACTCGTTCAAGAAAAAAACCGTGTAAGCAGCTTCAACCCTTTTCTGTTGCGAAAGAAACCTCGGAATTTAAGAAAACCCACAGTTTTTACTTGCAAAATTAGGAATATACGATACAATATAAATGGTTATTCTTTATAAATTGGATGTTTCCAGGAGGTTATACATGATACAAGCTAGTAATGTAACTTTAAGATTAGGAAAGAGAGCATTGTTCGAGGATGTAAACATTAAGTTTACCGAGGGCAACTGCTATGGCTTAATCGGTGCTAACGGTGCCGGTAAATCAACCTTTCTCAAGATATTAAATGGGCAGATAGAGCCCAGCAAGGGTGAGATTATCATCACACCCGGACAAAGATTATCCTTCTTACAACAGGATCACTTCAAATATGATGCTTACCAGGTTCTCGATACGGTAATTATGGGTAATAAACGTCTTTATGAGATTATGAAGGAAAAAGAGATCATCTATGCGAAGGAAGACTTCACAGAAGAGGATGGTATCCGTGCAAGCGAGCTGGAGGGAGAATTCGCAGCCATGGACGGTTGGGAAGCAGAATCCAATGCCGCTTCCCTATTAAATGGTCTTGGAATCGAAACCGAGCTTCATTATAAACAAATGAGCGAGCTTGGTGGTGGTGACAAGGTCAAGGTTCTGCTGGCACAGGCACTCTTCGGCAATCCGGACATTCTCTTACTCGACGAGCCTACCAACCACTTAGACTTGGAAGCGATTCGCTGGTTAGAGGAATTCTTAATTAATTTTGAAAATACTGTCATCGTAGTATCCCATGACCGTTATTTCTTAAATAAGGTCTGTACTCATATTGCAGATATCGATTATGCCAAGATACAGCTTTATTCCGGTAACTATGATTTCTGGTATGAGTCCAGCCAGTTAATGGTTAAGCAGATGAAGGAAGCGAATAAGAAGAAGGAAGAAAAGATCAAAGAGCTTCAGGAATTCATCCAGCGTTTCAGTGCCAATGCTTCCAAATCCAAGCAGGCTACCTCCAGAAAGAAAGCGCTTGAGAAGATTGAGCTGGATGACATTAGACCTTCCAGCAGAAAATATCCTTATATCGACTTCAGACCCAGCCGCGAAATCGGTAATGAAGTTCTCACCGTCGAGAACCTGTCTAAGACCGTGGATGGTGTTAAGGTTCTGGATAAGTTGTCCTTTATTGTAGGCCGAGAGGATAAGATTGCCTTCGTTGGTCCCAATACACAGGCAACCACTCTTCTCTTCAAGATTCTATCCGGAGAGATCGAACCGGATGAGGGCACTTACAAATGGGGTATCACAACCAATGTATCCTATTTCCCGAAGGACAATACCAAGCTGTTCTCCGGTGATGAAACCATCGTTGATTTCTTAATGCCCTTCTCCCCCGAGAAGGATGTAACCTATGTACGTGGCTTTATGGGCAGAATGCTCTTTGCCGGCGAGGAAGGCTCCAAGAAGGTTAATGTTTTATCCGGTGGTGAGAGAGTCCGTGTTCTTTTATCCAAGATGATGATTGCAGGTGCAAATGTATTGATTTTAGATGAGCCTACCAACCATCTTGACATGGAGTCCATTACCGCTTTAAATAACGGATTAATCAAGTTCCCCGGCGTTGCATTATTCACTTCTCCCGACCATCAGTTCATCCAGACTACGGCTAACCGCATTATGGAGATTTATAACGGTCACTTGATTGATAAGATTACAACCTACGACGAATACCTTGATAGCGATGAACAGGCAAGAAAGAGACAAATCAGCCAGTTTGACGCAGAGGATGAGGCTGTAGAGGAATAGTTTCAGACGATTCACGGCAAATCCAGGCACAAGCATGAATTTGCCGTGATTGATTCAGGTGGTAACACGCACTTTAAAGCCCTTATAGGCTCAAGAGCTCAAGCCAATCAGGCATAATTAATTGATCATAAGGTACTATATACTGCGTAGTCTGAGGATTGAACCAGGCTATGCAGTTTTTTTAAGCAACAAGAACAAGCGAAGCAGAATACAATGATTATGAGAATATAACATTAGGAGAATTTACTGTGCCCTTCAAAGATAATATATGTGTAGAATTGACTCGCCCGGAGTATGTACCCGTCCTTAAGGACGGTAGTATCTATTATGGTGGAAGCCAGATGTGGTTTTCCGATCAAAATTGGTATAGTAAGGATTATATTCTTCATAACTATGGTTGCGGAACTATAGCAACCGCCGACCTGTTTCTGTATCTGGCATTGCAGAAGAAGACTTACCGGACTGAAGTCACAGCCTTAGCCATAAATAAGGAGGATAGAATACATGCCTCCGATTATACTGCTTACCTTCGCCTCATCAATAACGATTATACCAAGACTCGCCGTTATCTGGCAGTCCTTGGTCCGGTTGCCGCTTCTGCTATTAACTCATATTCAAAAATATACGGTCTTGGTCTTAAGGCCTCCTGGAAATGGAACTTAAACTATTATGATATGTATAACCTAATAGAAGAAATGCTCCAAAAGGACATTCCTGTCATCCTGTCCATCGGACCAAACACTCCAAACCTTTGGGGGAAGGAGGGTATTCCCTTCTATGAACTGAAGGAAATTGATTACCATGAGCCCAGAGAAGATACCGAAGAGAAGCCTGAGGAAATGTCAAAGCCCTATTACTATCATGCTGTTAAGCAGCGCATCAGCGGCCATTATGTGACCGTTACTGCTCTGATTAAGGATGAGGTTACCGATCGAATTATGCTTCGCATCTCCTCCTGGGGAAAGCAATATTATATTAATTACGAGGAATACTGGGATTATATCGAGAATGTAGGCGGTTCCTTCACCTCAAGTATGATACACATTAAAGAGAATGATTGATTCGATAGGGGCTGTATAAGTCAAGGATAACAGCATCCCTCACACAGGTTGACGGACATTTTACAGTTTTGTAAGCCATTTATCAAACACAAGTGTTTGCTATTGTCTTACAAAATCAGCAATCTGTCCGTCAAACAGTGTATTATGGATGTATTATCGTCTCATAGACAGCTCCTTTGTCTTAAACCCGTTCGCTTTTACAGTCTGTCTCCAGCCCATCTCTGCCGCCAGCTTATAAAGAAATCGGGGGATTCCGGGATTCACATAGATGTTATCGGCACTGCCCTTTCGCAGGATATTATCGGCCAAGGCATCAAGAGCAATCGAAATATTCTTTTTAGGACCTTTTCCGCGAGGGACATTTTTAAGAGAAAGTACCATTCCCCCACCGCCGATACCAATCCCCTGTCCCCAGGTGATTTCGCACTTGATGCACCAGTTTTTAAGGATCTGCAAGGCATATTGATTCTGATGTCCTTCATAAAAGCCGGCGTTGCAGATTGCATATACCTGAATATCTGCTTTATGACCCTTAAGCTGTCCTTTCAGCTCCTCCAAACAGTGTAGCAGATGAGAAGGTACACCATCCACATATAAGGGAAAGGAGAACACCAGAACATCATGACCTATCACTTCCTCCGGATTATGAAGCTGCGGTGTACGAAAGCTGTACTCCGATATCACACTGTCCTTCAGCAGCTCCTTCAAATCCTCTAAAAGACATCCGGAAGCGCTGTCCTTTGCTTTCGGACTTCCATTGATCAGCGCTATTTTTAACATAGATCTCCCTCCATCAATTCCTGCATTGTCATGAAACGGATCTCTTCAAAGCGTGCATCCAGGTTGACGCTGACCGCTTCAATATATCCATTGGCCGTATCCTTCTCCTCCTGCGTAATTTCCTCCCCGTAGAAGAAAACTCTGATTCGAATTACATTATCATATCTTCGTTTGTGATGCATCTCCTTATTTCTGATTTGGAAATACGGATGAATATAAGAAATGCTTCGATCAAGCACATTCTTTACAAAGGAACTTAAACCACCATAATTCATCCTGCTAATAATAATCAGCTCCTTCGTCTTACTTAATAAAGAACCCATCGTCTCGTACCCGTCCTTAATGATACATTGACCGGGGGTCTTAATCCAGCACCCAAAACAACCGATGCAGTTATGTATGGTATGGTTGTCGGTTATGATGCAGGTATCCTGAACCTTGCCTAACACTTGCTCTGCCTGTTCCGGACTTAAATCATGAATAATCATGTTACTCCTCCTTCCTGTCAGTATATCACTTATAGCTTCACCTTAATTAATCTCTTCTTACATTATATACCTCAATAGTCAATTCCAGATAGTTTCATATTACATTATCATCCATTCTGATGCAATAAAATTCAATGAAACAGCGTTCGTCATCCTAAATTGAAGCCGTTCACTTAGTGTTACCAAAAAATGCTCACCATAACCTTAGTTATTTTGAGCATTCCATGAACCATCCTATGTTTTTTATTATTCTTTGGTGGAAATGTTAAAACCACTTAAGTAATTTAAAGACTCTCTTATGGATAGCAGGTACCCTTATGCTAGATTCCTCTAAACTTCTGATAACGCTTCTCCAGCAGCTCCTCGATCGACAGCTCCAAGAGCTCCTGCAGGTCTGTTTCAATCACTGATTTAATGTTACCTGCCATCAGATCATAATCATTATGAGCTCCTCCAGGGGGCTCAGGTATAATACCATCGATAATCTTGAACTGGAAGAGATCCTGTGAGGTCAGCTTCATATCCTTCGCCGCCTGCTCGGCTTTGGAGGAATCCTTATAAAGAATACTTGCGAAGCCCTCCGGTGACAGAATTGAATAAATGGAGTGCTCCAGCATATATACCTTATCCGCAACACCGAGCGCCAAAGCTCCACCGCTTCCGCCTTCCGAGATGACTACTGAGATGATCGGTGTCTTAAGCAGCATCATTTCTGCAAGGTTCGCTGCGATTGCCTCTCCCTGGCCTCTCTCCTCAGCACCCAACCCACAGAAGGCACCCGGTGTATCTATAAAGCAGATAATCGGTCTTCTGAACTTCTCTGCCTGTTTCATCAATCGAAGCGCCTTTCGGTAGCCTTCCGGATGCGGCATCGAGAAGTTACGGGCTATATTCTCTTTGGTGTTCCTTCCCTTTTGCTGTGCAATTACGGTAACCGGGATACTCCCCAGAAAAGCAATACCACCTACAATAGCACGATCCTCTGCATAATACCGATCACCATGCAGCTCAAGAAATTGACTAAAGATACGGTCTATATAATCCATGCTTGTCGGTCTGACCGGCATTCTGGCAAGCTTTACTTCTTCCCAAGGTGTAATACTCATAGCTTTATCCTTCCTTTATCTAGTATCAAGCATCATAACAGATTAACATTCTAATGCTTCAAAGAATGAAGCTTAAGAATTGTTCCCAGCGTAGACTTAAGCTGATCTCTTGTCACAATTTGATCTACAAATCCATGCTCCAATAAAAATTCTGCTCTCTGGAAGCCTTCCGGAAGCTTCTGACCGATGGTTTGCTCGATTACTCTTGGTCCCGCAAATCCGATGAGTGCCCCCGGCTCTGCCAGAATGATATCTCCTAACATAGCAAAGCTTGCAGTAACACCACCTGTCGTCGGATCCGTCAGAACAACGACATATAATAACCCGGCTTCACTGTGCTTAGCGACTGCTGCACTAACCTTAGCCATCTGCATCAGGGAGAATATCCCCTCCTGCATTCTGGCTCCTCCGGATGCTGTGAACACGATAACCGGCAGTCTTTCCGTGGTTGCCCGTTCGAAGAGCCTTGTCAGCTTTTCGCCGATTGTCGTTCCCATACTTCCCATGAAGAAAGCAGGGTCCATGACGCCTAACATCACCGGAAGACCTTCAATCCTGCCGCATCCGGTCACAACACCATCCACCAGCCCGGTCTGTGACTGGGTTCTTACCAGCTTATCTCCATAACCCGGGAAATTCAGAGGATCCCGCGTCGTTAATTGTGCATCGAATTCCTGTAGCTCTCCATCATCCAAAATCATGGCAAAACGTTCATTCGCGGATACCTTAAAGTGATAGCCGCATTCGTCGCAACGTTTGAAATTCGAGAACAGCAGCTTCGTATAAATAACCTTGCCGCAGCCTGGACATTTGGTCATGATACCCTGAGGCACATTCGGTTTCTCTTCCACTGTGTCGGTATTAACGATATCCTGTGGTCTGGCACGATATATTTTTGAGGTTGCATATTGCTTAGCCTTAAATGGATTCTTGTTCATTTTTTATTTTCCCTCAATTAGTCCGGTATGATATTTGCCGGTTAGGATTTCCTCCCGCTCTAAAAGCTCATATTGGTATTCCACATTGGTCTGAATACAGTCAATGATCAGTTCCGATAATGCCCTTTTCATTCGCTGAATAGCTTCTTCCCGGTTGCTTCCGTAGGCAATCACCTTGGCAAGCATGGAATCATAGCAGGAAGGAACCAGATAGCCGGGATACAGGGCACTGTCAACACGAACGCCGTAGCCTCCCGGAAACAGCACATTCTCTACACGTCCGGGACAGGGCATGAAGTTCTTCGTTGGGTCCTCCGCATTAATTCGACACTCAATGGCATGACCCCGGAATTCTATGTTCTCTTGACGGTAAGGCATTTCCTCACCACAGGCAATTCTTATCTGAGCCTTGATCATATCAATTCCCGTTACCATCTCCGTTACCGGGTGCTCAACCTGGATTCGAGTATTCATCTCCATGAAATAATAATTTCCCTGCTGATCGAGTAAGAACTCAATGGTTCCGGCATTGATATATCCGGTAGCCTCAGCCGCTTTCACAGCAGCCGAGCCCATCTTCTGTCTAAGCTCCGGTGTCATAATCGCGGAAGGAGATTCCTCAATCATCTTCTGATTTCTTCTCTGGACCGAGCAGTCTCTCTCTCCTAGATGAACCACATTACCATGACTGTCTGCAAGAATCTGAAACTCTATGTGCTTGGGATGAATGATCAACTTCTCGATGTATACCTTATCATCGGCAAAGGAGGCTTTGGCTTCTGTTTTGGCAGAATGATAGGCCTTTTCTAAATCCTCTGCATTAAATACCGCTCTCATACCCTTACCGCCGCCTCCGGCAGAAGCCTTTATCATAACAGGATAGCCGAGTTTCTCAGCTAGCAGGACTGCATCCTTAATCGTCTCAACCTCTCCTTCGGAACCCGGAACTACCGGAACTCCGGCCTTCTGCATCGTCTCTCTTGCCTTGGACTTATTGCCAAGCAGATCAATCGTATCCGCCTTCGGTCCGATAAAGGTGATATTGCAATCCTCACACATTCTTGCAAAGGAGCTGTTCTCAGAGAGGAAACCAAACCCCGGATGAATGGCAGTAGCACCGGTTAAAACGGTTGCACTGATAATATTCTGCATATTAAGGTAGCTTTCTTTAGATCTTGCAGGACCGATACATACCGCTTCATCTGCCAGCATTACATGTAGGGCTTCCTGATCCGCTTCAGAATAGACAGCGACCGTTTCAATTCCCATTTCCTTGCAGGCGCGGATGATTCTTACTGCAATCTCTCCACGGTTAGCTATTAAGATCTTCTTAAACATCGCATCTCTCCTTGATTCGTCCAACTTATCATACAATGTCTGGTTTTATGCTCCGATTGCAAAGGTTAGGATGGCCTCTACTGCCACTTTATCCTCCACATAGGCTATTGCAGTGCCTAACCCGAAGCTTCCCTTGCTCTTCGTTATCTCGACCTCTAAGGTCAGCACATCGCCCGGAACCACCTGACGTTTAAATTTCACCTTGTCTATTCCGCCGAAATATACAATCTTGCCTTCATTTCCTTCTACAGTCAGCATACAGATTGCACCTGTCTGAGCAAGAGCCTCCAAAATCAATACGCCGGGCATAACAGCTTTCCCGGGAAAATGTCCTTGAAAGAAGGGCTCATTCATCGTTACACATTTCCTACCGGTGGCACGTTTCCCCGGCTCCAGCTCTACTACTCGATCGAGTAATAAAAATGGTGTGCGATGAGGCAGAATTTTTTGTATCTCGTCAACATTTAACATCATAATTACCTTGCCTTTCTCATAAGCAGACTACTTAACAAGAAACAACGGCTGACCGAACTCTACCATATCCTCGTTACCTACCAACACCTTAACAATCTCTCCGTCATGCTCACTTTCAATTTCGTTCATCAGCTTCATCGCTTCGATGATACAGATGGTCTGCCCCTTCTTTACCTTATCTCCCACCTTTACAAAGGGAGGTGTTTCGGGGGATGGCTGCGAATAGAAGGTACCCACCATCGGAGATACCTGCTTCTTGTGGTTTACTTCTCCTGAGGCTGCCTCGGATATCCCTAATGCAGTCGGTGCCTGAGCTGACATACTGCCGGTCACATTAGGAACAGACGAACTGAAAGTCTGGGGATAGCTCATTGCAGGTGCATATAACGGGTAGGGTAATTGACCCTGTGCGAAAGCCTGAAGGTTCGAACGCTGCTCCTCGGAGGGCTTATGTGCCTTCTCCAGGCAGATACGAACGCCGTCTTCTTCTATCTCGAGCTTCGTTAATTCTGTTTGATTCATTTCCTTCATCAAGTTGATAATTGCCTTGTAATCCATAACACGCCTCCAAATACCGCATTGCGGGATCTATTCATTAATTTTTTTGAATAATAGTGTAGCATTATGTCCCCCAAAGCCTAAGGAGTTCGACATGGTATAGGTAAGCTCTGCCGGTCTCCCTACGTTGGCGACATAATCCAGATCACATTCCTCATCCATAACCTTCAGTCCGATCGTAGCCGGAATGAAGCTTTTCTCCATCGCTTTAATACAGATGACTGCCTCAACCGCTCCTGCCGCACCGAGTAGATGTCCGATCATGGACTTGGTTGAGCTTACCGGAATCTCATAAGCTGCCTCGCCCATCGCCAGTTTGATTGCAGCTGTCTCGATACGATCATTGGTTGGTGTACTGGTACCATGTGCATTGATGTAAGAGATCTCCTTCGCGGTTACATTAGCTTCCTCCATCGCCAGCTTTATAGCCTTTGCACCACCCTCTCCTTCGGGAGACGGAGCTGTAATATGATAAGCATCACCGGTTGCACCATAGCCTACGACTTCAGCATAAATCTTCGCACCGCGAGCCTTAGCATGCTCATATTCCTCTAACAATAAGATACCTGCACCTTCGCCCATAACGAAGCCGTCTCGCTCCTTATCAAAGGGAATGGACGCTCTTGTCGGATCGTTACTGGTAGATAATGCGGTCAATGCAGAGAAGCCTGCTACCCCCAGCGGAGTAACCGCCCCTTCGGTACCCCCTGCCAATATTATATCCGCATAACCATGCTTAATGCTGCGGAAGGCTTCACCGATGCAGTTATTTCCTGTTGCACAAGCGGTTACTACATTCGTACAGACACCATTTGCACCAAATTGGATAGCAATATTACCTGCTGCCATATTTGTGATGGTCATTGGGATAAATAACGGATTAATCCGTTTTGGTCCCTTTTCTATCAAGGTCTTTGTCTCTTTCTCAATGAGTCCGATGCTGCCGATACCGGAGCCAACGATAACACCGAAACGGTCACGGTTAATGCTCTCCAGATTGATACCCGAATCCTCAATAGCCTCCTTCGCAGCAGCTACTGCAAACTGAGAGAAGCGATCCATTCTTCTGGCATCCTTAGAATCCATATATTGTTTAGGATCAAAATCCTTTACCTCGGCTGCAAGCTTTACCTGAAAGCCCTCCGTATCAAAGGATTTAATAAAGTCTATACCGCAGACACCAGCCTTTACGTTATGAAAGAATTCTTCTGCACTATTACCGATTGGGGTAATAGCACCCATACCTGTAACTACTACTCTATGCTTCATGTCTATCCTCTCTTGATGCCGTTTCAGCATCTTTATTTATAAATACATCTACTCTTTGAATTAGTTTGTGCCAAGTACGTTCTACACATTTTGAAGACTGCAGGCACAAACTACATTACAAGACCGCCGTCCACCTGAAGTACCTGTCCGGTGATATAATTCGCAGCCTCTGAGGCTAAGAAGCTGACTGCCCCTGCTACCTCGCTAGCAATTCCGTAACGTTTCAACGGTATGTTCGCAATCGTTGCCTCCTTCACCTTATCGGACAGCTGCTCAGTCATATCCGTCTCAATAAAGCCGGGCGCAACTGCATTTACCGTAATCCCTCGGGAAGAGAGCTCTCTTGCTACTGCTTTTGTCATACCGATCACTCCTGCTTTGGAAGCTGCATAGTTTGCCTGCCCCACATTACCGGTAATCCCGACTACAGACGATATGTTGATAATCTTGCCGCTTCGCTGCTTCAGCATTATGGTTGCAGCATGCTTGGTGCAGAAGAAGGTTCCCTTTAGGTTCGTTTCAATAACACTGTCGAAATCCTGCTCCGTCATACGCATCAGCAGATTATCCTTCGTGATACCGGCATTGTTCACTAATATGTCCAATCTGCCGAACTGCTTTACTGCCTCTTCGATTAGTCTCTTAGCGTCATCTTCCCTGCTGATATCTGCCTGGACCGCAATCGCTTCCCCGCCGGCACTTTTGATTGTGCTAATAACCTCTTCGACTTGAGTAGCACTACTGCGGTAATTTACCACTACCCTGGAGCCGTTCTCAGCAAACTGTAAGGCGATTGCCTTGCCTATGCCTCTTCCTGCTCCTGTGATTACTGCAACCTTTCCC
>JAEZKL010000191.1 GCA_023415475.1 Bacillota bacterium
TTGTTCCGTTAGTTGTTCCGTTGGTTGTTCCGTTAGTTGTTCCGTTGGTTGTTCCGTTGGTTGTTACACCCTTTGTAGGTGTAATCTTATTACCGTCTGTTGCGGAGTTATTCATTTTATCTGTCGCACAAGCACTAAAGGCAAATAATGCAATACAGCAAATACCTGCTAGTATAAAAAACTTCTTTTTCATTGCCACTCCTCCTATAAATTTTCAATTTTACAGGATTAGTATCTCTCACTTCGATTGATTTATACGCAAAATAAAACGTCAAATACATGACCATTCAAAATTACGTATAATACAGCCTCTTTATCATATTATGAATTTATTGGATTATTAAATTTTTATTTTGACAATGATTTATCGGCTATAGCGATTAAATTCAGTCATATCGCCGCGGAATCGCAAAGGAAGATTGTTCCTTTGTAGCTTTGGATTTACTCTTTCCTTAATGGCAATATGATCAAAGAAGGTAATCCACATGTCACGGTATCGATCTTCATATTCAGATACCTCTCGAACGCGGCTCTGATCAATATCCGGAACCTCCGCAATGATCCAAGGAGTATTCGGTACATGGAGTGCCGCCAGCTTCCGATTCCCGTCATAAATCAAAAACCGTTCCGTAGGAAGACGATCTACAAAATGAGGAGCAACCAAGGACAGAACATTATTCTTTGGATGAATAATCGACGTCAGTAACCCGTTCTCCTGTTCCGAGAAACGTATGAAGCCCAGAAGGTGATGTGCCTCATTCGCGACATTCTTATCCACCCTGAACATCATATTCACCACCTCATTGCTCAAATGCTCTGTAACCTGGCTACCCATCGCAAAGCCCAGAATCAAAAAGCGGTAGATCAGATCCGCTTTTCCGGAATAATCAGATAAAGCGACGCGGCAGGACATCTCATAAGCCACTTCGGATATCTTCTCCCGTATTGATTTTGCAACCTTATTCGCCAACACAGTATCCGTATCGACTGCAATATACTCTGCAAAAAGTTCAATATTTGAAAATTTACTTCCTTCACTCTTCTCTTCAATCTTCACATTGGAATGTCCGAGTCTTGAGCTCCAGGCTGTATAAATTGCGGTAAAAATTCCATCTATACTATTATCGCAAAGATAAATTCGTTTCGTTTCCATCCTGCATCAACTCCTATCACTACACATTCGCCAGCTTCATGATCAGCTTTCGTTCCGGCTGAAAATTCACATCGTCAAATAGAGATAACTGCTGATAGGTAATGTCCTTATCAATCCCCATGGGCACCTGATCCTTCAGGGCAACCAGCTGTCTGGTTATGAAGTTCTCCTCAATCCTGATCGGGTACATCATCCTACCGTTGCAGGTAATAAAGTATATTGCTCGCTTTAATACAATTCCCATACGTTTCAGATCCTTATAATCGAGTACAGCACTTTTCCTTGCCATAATGATCCTCTGGGCAGAATTCGTACCAATACCGGGTACCCGCAGTAAGGTAAAATAATCCGCTTTATTGATCTCGACCGGAAACACCTCCAGATGGCGTAAGGCCCAATCACACTTTGGATCCAGCAACACATTAAAATTTGGATGGAGCTCGTCCAGTAGCTCCTTTGTCTGAAAGCCATAAAAACGAAGCAGCCAGTCCGCCTGATATAATCGGTGTTCACGAAGCATTGGCGGTCCATCCTGGGTAGACGGAAGTCTATTGTCTTGATTTACATTAATAAAGGCAGAATAGAAGACCCGTTTCAAATCAAAGTTATCATATAAGGCTTCTGCTACTGACATAATCTGATAATCGCTCTCCTTGGTAGCACCGACAATCATCTGAGTGCTTTGTCCCGCCGGGACGAAACTCCGGTTGATCATTGGTTTCCTCTGGTGAGTAACAAATCCGGTGCTCGAGGTAATGATTTCCTTAATATCATGATCCTCATGGGAGGTAATAAGCTTCTTCGGTTCTGAAGCAGTCAACACCTTCTGCCCCATCTTAAAATCTGGCAGCCCAAGAAACTCCCGGTTATTCTTCCTTCCAAGCTGTATCTGGCGGATAGGCTTTAATATATTCTTACGATTCTTATGAGGTGCCAGGTCGCGCAGACTGTCTGCCGTCGGAAGCTCCAGATTGATACTCATTCGGTCTGTATACCAACCCAGCATCTCAATCAATGCAGGATCCGCTCCGGGAATCGCCTTGCAATGGATATATCCGTTAAAATGATGCACTTCACGAAGCAGCCGAAGTGCTTCTAAGATCAATTCCATGGTATTGTTCGGTGTGTTCAGAATTCCCGAGCTTAGGAATAAACCCTCGATGTAATTCCTGCGATAGAACTCCATCGTCAACTCGCTCAGCTCCTGAGGAGTGAAGGAAGCCCTGACAACATCGTTCGAGGATCGATTCGCACAATATTTGCAGTCGAAGATGCATTCATTCGTAAACAGCACCTTTAGAAGTGAAATGCAACGACCATCCGCGGAAAAGCTATGGCAAATACCTCCTGCAACACTGTTGCCCATACTTGTCCCGTTGCCCTTTCGATCAACACCGCTGGAGGTACAGGCCACATCATATTTTGCTGCGTCCGACAGTATCTCAAGCTTTCTTTGTATTGACATATTCTCCTGAATTACCATTGCAGCACCTCGCAAATCAAACATTTGTTCTGTTTTTTATTCTATCAAATACCCGGCTTATTGTCAACACCCTTCAAACATTTGTTCTCCATATCCCATGGAATCATGTAACCGGATCCCTGTCTGTTGTGAGATCACTAATTCTTATGTTTTTCTTGTTTTTCTATTTGACATAATCTCAGAATAAAAGTAGAATCATGCTAGAACTTTATATAAATTCCAAAAATTTTATATATAATCTCGAAATAATCAGAAAGGTATCTGAAAATATGCATTATAATTGGCAGGATTTTCAAAAATATCGCGGTAAATTCAAAGTAATTGTATGGTTGTGCTGCCTGGATCTGCTCTTTGTAGTACTGTCCTTTATCTTCTACTCTTCGGATGCCATCAGACCGATCATCAGAATTTTCTTAGGAATTGATATTGTTTTCCTGTTTGGTACTTTGGTTCATATATTAGTGAATCAGACCATGATTAACCAAATTGAAGAAGCATTCCCGAAGGATAATGATAGGACTATTTCGAATAAATGGGATCATTTCCAGAAGCTCTTAGAGCACAATCTTTTTCAGTATCATTTTCAACCGATTGTAGATGCAAGAACCGGAGAAATATTTGCTTATGAAGCATTAATGAGAACCGATCCGGATACCATTGATTTATCTCCGATGGAAATACTTGATCTGGCAGCTAAGGAAGGCCGGCTATATAATATAGAAAGGTATACCTTTTATAATACCCTTCAATTGATGAAAGAAAACAAGGAGCTTTTCCAAAACAAAAAATTATTCCTCAACAGCATCTCCAATCATCAACTGACGGATATTGATTTTGAGGAATTGTATCATAACTACAGCTTACTCTTTCGCAATGTAGTCATGGAAATCAAGGAAACCACTTTGCTGAACAAAGATGGTCTGAAGCTAATTCAGAAAAGACTTCAAGAAACCGGATGCCAATTGGCTCTTGATGATTACGGCACCAAATATTCCAAGGAATCCAATTTGCTCAATTACAATCCAAACTACATAAAAATTGATCGATCCATCCTACACTCCATTCATGCTAATTCAAAAAAACAATTTATTTCTACCAGTCTGATTAATTTTGCAGCCCAAAACAACATCAAGATAATTGCTGAGGGGATCGAGACCTACGAAGAATTCGAATATGCTGTCAGTCTTGGAGTTGACTACCTTCAAGGTTATTATATCTCAAGACCCGGCCCGGTTCTTATTCCTAAGATACCACAGGAAATCATTGACATGATACAAGAGATTAACGGAAGAATCCCCAGAGATGGCATTGTTAAAAAAATATATGAGACGAATGGCGATTCAATCATCTTTCTGGAAGCATTAGCCCTGGATATATATTCTGATGTAGTAATCAGAGAACGCGAGATCACCATCCAGGGAAAGAACGATATGATTGCCAATCTCTCTATCCTCATTCCCGACAATCATACCTGCCAAATCACCCTCGATTGTATCAAACTGCGCGGTTATGAAAAACCGGCCGTCATCCTGGGCAAGAATTGCAATGTAGTCCTTAACCTGATCGGTGATAACTATATCACATATGACGGTATCCGCGTGCCGGAGACCTCAGAGCTAAAGATTATCGGTGAAGGTAATCTGACCGTTCAGGCAGAACGCAGCAACCATGTCGGTATCGGTGGGTCAGCCCTGCAGGCTTACGGCAATATTATTCTTGCTTCCACAGGAATCATAAAAGTGTGCAGCAGCGGGAACATATCCATAGCCATCGGAGGAGGGCAAAATCCATCTAATTCGTTGATCCAAATTATATCCGGTATCATCTATATCGAGGTCTCCGGTTATAATACTGTCGGGATCGGTAATATATCCGGAAATGCGAAGATCAGAATAAATAACAGCAAAATAAAAATAACAGCTGAAGGAGCAAAGGCAGTCGGTATCGGAAGTCTCAGAGATTACGTTGACATCTGCAGCACCGGCAACCTGGTCATCAAATGCAACGGTATGAACGCGATTGCAATCGGTTCCATAGAGGATAGTAACGGCAAGATTATCATAGAAGATGGCACTATCAGTATCCGTTTTAACACGCATTGTGGCTCCGGCATCGGTGCATTGAGTGGTAAGGTAGGCATCGATATCTTTCGGGGTGATATTGCCATCTTAGGGGAAGGTACCGATACCATCGGTATCGGTGATCATGTCGGGTTCGGAGATATCCGTATCAAGAACGGAACCATCTCCATTCAACTCTATGCAACGAATGCAATACCGATCGGCAGTGAAAGACGTAATGTAATCATCGATGGCGGTAATATTCAGTGTGACTTCCCCAAACAAATAATTCCTGTGAACACCTACGGAACTCCCCTGGTAGCCCGGATTATAGCGGCTTCAGATGAATTTCGCCGTACCGTAAATACCGAAACCTACTCCTATGAATATCAGGCAAGTTACTGCGAGCGTTATCCCTATATCAAGGTATATCTGCCGGATAGCATTATCTTATAGAGTAAAAAACAGACGTAATTATTAAGAAAGAGGCTTACGTGATCTGTTGTCTCTTTCGCTTACTCACTACCAGTGCTATGGATATAATCGCCGCGGCAAAGCCAAGCTGTATCGCCATATAGCTGGCGATATCCGACAACTGTGACCATGTGGTCAGTGTCACGGTCTCTATCGCATTATTGGCTTTGACATACCAATAGACCGGTGTAAAGCTTGCAACCTTAAGTACCGTAGCGCCCAGGAATTCCTGCGGAACGAACATACCGCTTAAAAAAGCTAAGCCAACGGAACCTGCGGTAGATATTGCGGAGATTGCTTTCTTACTTTTTACGCTGATACCGATCAAATAGCTGACGCTTAAGATTACCAAGGCAAAGGTGAAGGCATTCAGCCAGAACAGCAGTGTATTTGCATTTATGAATCGATTTTTATTTAATATATATCCGGCTATAATAAAGATAAGTAGATAGCACATAACAAAAACCAGATTGGCAAAAATCAGCTGTACATTTAAATCCTTGATCGTAATCGGCGATGCAAAATGTCGTCTTCTGAGATCAAGACCATGGAAAGAAAACATAACCGTACTAACACTGGTGATAAAAATCGCAATCATGATATATCCAAGATAGTTAAAGTAGTATTTATTCTGGTTGTTGCCGGAAGCAACCGCATCCTTTTGCTCTACATTCAGATATACTGTTGTCTTCTCCTGCAGATTTGTCTTGACATGTGCATTGATCTCTTCTACCGAAGCCTCCAGCAGATATTTCTTGTAAACGAAAACCATATTAAAATAATTATCTATCGCATTATCGATCGTAATCGCTTCCATCGAATCCGGTGCTGTCTGCTTTGTGAGATTTATGCCGCCCTTATTATAAAAGCTGTCGGAAAAGCCAGCAGGTATCGTAAGGATATAGGAAACCTCCCTGTTATAAAGCGCATCCCGTATCCCTGTCTCAGCTTTCTTTGGTTCAACAAAGGTAACATAATCCTCCAGGTAATTCAGAAAGCCATTGATCAGATTGCTCTCACCATCCTTATTGATTACCATAATTGGTATCTTCTTCGTTTCAAAATGGTCTGTATTCTTCGTTATATTACTGATAAATGATACGGCTAAAATCAAAAACAATCCCGCATAGATCAGAACAGAGAATAATTGTGTCTTCAATATTTTGAAATAAGCTTTAAATACTTGCATAACTCTTCCTCCTTATTCCGATTATGGCAAGGACACTAAAAATGACTGCTATTATGCTTAAGATAGCGATATTAATATAATAGTGCTCATAGGTGTCATAGTAATACAGACTATACATAGAATCTGTCAGAAGATTAACCGGGTTAATATAAGACAGAAGCGGGAATTTCGTTGCAATCATATACTTAATCTCAGACACCATCATACCGGAGAGAAAGGCACCACCTAAAGATATTGCTATCAAAATTGCCGCTTTTACCTCTGTTTTCTTCTTCACCCAGACTCCGATGAAGGCTCCCATACCAAGTCCTGCGAATGAGCCAATCATACAGGCAATAAAGAGGTATAGCAGATTATCACCGAAATCCACTTTAATGATGTAATACATGTAAAGGAACAGTAGCAACAAGCTTCCCATATGAGCGGTAAAGGCAGCCAGCATATTACATAAGAATAGCTTCATCTTAGGAACAGCCGATACACTCACTCTGGCCCCCTGGCTTGACAAATCCGCCTGAATATTAATAGCCTCATCAAGACCCCAGTTCCCAGAAAAGATACAGGTAAAGGCAATCAGAGAGTAGAAAAATACTAACAACTCAGCCGGTTTTTTATCATCCTTTACCTCTTTAACGTAGGTATCACGCAGGATTACATCATCCAGCAATCCTTCGGCAATGGCATTCGGGTTACTCTCAAGAATCGTTGTTACTGTAGTGCTCATCTGCCGATAGGTATCCAAGAAGGATTTGATAATAGTCTCATTCAAACCGTTTTCCTTTGTATAGAGTATCGGGTCTATACTGCCCTCGATATAGGCATCAATATCACCATCCTCCAGTAGCTTTTTTGCAGCTATCTCATCGCAGTATTTTATATCAAACATTTTTACATTCTTAGATGTTACAGCTGCTTCCAGCACTTGAGTAAATTCTTCCTTCTCTTCTCCACCACTGACATAGGCAATCGGAAGAGTATCAAAATTCTCAATCTTCCATAAATTATTAAAGGCAAAGAAGAAACAGCTTGCCATAATGATTGGAAACAGGTAGCACCAGAATATTGATTCCTTATTACGATACAGACATTTCAGTCTGAAACCATATAATTGAACGCTCATAATGATCTCCATTCTGCCGCATGCGGCATCTCAAAACTCGGAAGAACAAGGAGTTTGCTCCAATGGTCAAACTTCGCAGTTCTTCCCATGTGAAGATGTTTTTCTTCCCATGTGAAGATGTTTTTCTTCACATTAGTCTCTTAATTCTTTTCCTGTGATCTCCAGGAATACGTCATTGAGTGTCGGAACCTCAGTGATTACCTTGCCAAAATTGATATTCATCCTCTGCATAAGCTCCAGCACACTGACCAGGTTATTCCTGCCCTTCTTGGATTTAATCTCAAGTACGTTATCCTTTTGATCAACCGAGTATACATTCGGTAATCTACGCAGCTCCTCCAGAGTTTGTTCTTCGCTTCCAAAGACCTCCACCTGGATCTTCTCTCCTACGCTTATCATGGCTTTGAGTTCGTCCTTGGTCCCCTTTGCAATCACTCTTCCCTTATCGATGATCGCGATATTGGAGCAGATCTGCTCTACCTCCTCCATATAATGAGAGGTATAAATAATAGTCGCTCCCTCCTCGTTCAGCTTCTTTATTCCCTCTAAAATCTTATTACGGCTCTGGGGATCAACTGCTACCGTAGGCTCATCAAGGATGATCAGCTTAGGCTTGTGAACGATACCGCAGGCAATGTTAAGCCTTCTGAGGAGTCCGCCACTAAGCTTCTTCGGATAGAATTTCGTATAATCCTCAAGCGACACAAACTTAATTGCTTCCTTGGTTAAACTCTTCACTTCTTCTCTGTTCTTGATATATAAGCTGCAGAAATAAGAGATGTTCTCATACACAGTCAGCTCATCGAATACCGCAACATTCTGCATGATAACCCCGATATCCTTCTTAATATCATAAGCATTCGGCCCCATCCTTTTACCAAATATCTCAATACTGCCCTTATCATATTTTAATAATGACAGGATACAATTGATCGCTGTTGTTTTACCGGAGCCGTTCGGTCCCAGGAGTCCGAAGATCTCACCCTCCTCTACCTGAAGATCCAGATAATCAAGCGCTACGAGCTTATCATATCGTTTTACTAATCCGTCTACCTTTACTACCATTTACTACTCCTCCTAATCCAATTCTTTCTATAGAAACACAATACAACAATCAAACCCCCATTAACAGTGAACTGCGTCATGATGTAGAATGACATTTGTCATTTATAACAAAGACCGGGAAGCACAGGGCTGCCCGGTCGAAAATACTGTAATAATCCTATTCTATTATCTGCCGGAGCAATTGCAATCGTCACAGATATGATATGACTCAGCCATGACTCTTAGCTCATCTGCATACCATAATATCAGTTCCTGAAGCCGATACAGCTCAGACTCCTTGCTGACACTTCGCCATATTTCCTTATAATGATGGAACCATTTCTCCAGCTGCTCCGCCAATTTAGCTGGTTGTGCTGCAGCTTCATTCTTCACATGGTAACGGATAAAACCAATGGTTGCCCCAATACGGTTGAAGATCTGTATTCCCTCTGCTGCCAGGATGTAGGGCTTTACCAGAGTTCTCTTCCCTTCCGGCAGCTGATGTATCATCTGATATAACCTTTCAATGATAATAGTAAGCTTTTCATTGGCAGCCTTTGCCGTTTCAAAATTAAGACCAAGCAGATAATACTTACGGTCCTCTTCTGATTTACCCTTCCCCTCAAACTCCCGGTAGCGTACGATATGATACCATTCAAATACAGTATGATTCGCAATAACAGCTGCCAACTCCGCAAAGCTTTCGCTATCATCACCGTATTCCAGTCTTGATATCTGAGCATTAATCTCCTTACGTTCGAGAATTTCGCTGTTCCAGGAGAACGCGGCTCCGTAGATCATTCCGATCATGCTAAATTCCGGATGGTTAATGTGTCCGAAATCGCCCCAGTCCGTATTCAACAATCCTAGTGCATGATACTTATGGGCATAGCTGCACATGCGAATGATGTTCTCATAGGCGTCCTGTGTCCGATTAATGAATTGATTCCAACCATTCACACCCGGGCACAGATACTGGGTTGCACCGGCTTGATGGAGGAGCGTCGTAGAATCCTCACTCTGATCCGCATCATAACCCCAGTTCAGGCAGATAGTTTCCTCCGGCAGCTTCCCGATTGCTTCCGGGAAGCCACATACAATATCTCCCCAGAACATCGGTCTAATTCCTTTGGTAACCAGATATTCACAAAGCTCCCTTACATAATCTATGTAGATGTGATCGGCACCCTTTTCCTCCACAATTGCTTTCGTTTTACCCTTACCAAGATCAAAGGTCTCGTCAGCGCAGATGTTGAACTGTCGGGAACGGAATAAAGGCTGATACTCATCAATCAGCTGCTTAATCAGACTCATACTCAGATCGTTGGAAGCATCGATCGTATGATGTATCATTCGGTCTTCGAAGGAGAAGGGTTGGCTGTCCGAAGCCGGCAGCTCACACAGATGTGCATAGGTCTTGGTACTGAGCAGCTTGTGAAGATGACCAAAGGTAGCAATCGAAGGCACCAGCTCTATATGTAGCTTACTGCAATACTCATCCAGCTCCAGAATCTCCTCTGCCGTTAATGGCGTGTCATCTCTCCATACCTCACTGAGATCCTTGAATAGGAAGCTGTGTTCGATATACAACTGCAATTGATTGATTTTATAATAACTGAGCTTATCCACAAATGCTTTGAGATAAGCAAGAGTCGGAATTCTACCTCTGGTCACGTCAAGATAATAGCCGCGGTTCTCTATCTCAGGATAATCGTGGACATATAAGCCCTTTAGACAGGCTCCCTCCTGAGCCACAATCTGACGCAGGGTCTGAACTGCATATAACAATGCCTCCTCAGCACCTCCCTGCAGAAATATTCCGCTCTCCTCGACAGACAAGGTATACTCATTCTTCTTAAGCGTAGCTACCTGCTTCAGATAGATACTACCAAGCTCAAAGGGTCCCTTTGTAACAGCAATCTCATAGCCCAGCTTCTGCTCCAAGTCCTTCTGCAGCAGCTTGGCATGATGATAAACAATATTGGTGCAGTCGGAATCGATTACAATCCGGCTCTGATAGGTGATGATAAAGAAATCTTCCAAATATCTGATGCTCTGTGGCTTCGGGATAATATACATATGACACCTCACAATCCTTCTATTTTATCAACCTTGATATCTCCTTGAATGTATCTGTCTTAGCGACTCTCGTCAGCTCGAATAAAATTGACTCATAGGAGGCAGGTATTGCCCCCTCCTGTAAGGCACGTCGAATTCCGATCTGACGGTTACTATCCTCTCTGGAACCGATACAGTCCTCTACTAATATGACATGGTAGCCCATAGCAATCAAATCAATGACTGTCTGGAGCACACAAATATGAGCCTCGATACCGCAGACGATGATATTCTTCTTCCCCAGGGATCGAAGCTTTACAAGCGTTGCTTCATCCTCGGCACAGCTGAAGGTTACCTTATCCTCGTAGCAGAAGCTCTCACCGTAAAGCTCGGCTAGAGCCGGAACCGTCATGCCAATTCCTTTCGTGTACTGCTGAGTAATAATCATAGGAACCTGTAACACCTGAAGTCCTTTGATCAGTATCTGTGTATTATGGATTAATTTCTCATTTTGATCGATGACAGGTACCAATTTTTCCTGAAAATCAATAATTAAAGCCATCGTATCTTCAGTCGTTATTCTCATTATGTCTCTCCTTCTTCTATCGAAATGCTTACTAATTCTTATTTATAGTTGTCCATCGGCGATGGATATACTGATTATATCACCCCCATATACACCTTTCAACCACAACAACGGTTTCCCCGCTTGACATCTTGACATAACGATTTTGACATGCAATACTGAAAAGTAGATTGAATATTCTTCCAATTCTTCGTGTAAGGAGTACTTATGTTCGAAATTATTGATAAGCTTCTATTGTTCCTGTGCTGCTTAACCTTATATCTGTTCGAGGATATCGGCAGTTACTTTATTGTGCCGGTTATCATTGCTGTTGTAATAAGCAGCCTATTTATCAATTATGAGGATGGCAGAATCCGTTTTGCAGGGTGTGTGCTTTATACCCTGTTATGCCTTCTGTTTCCTTGGTATATTATCTTCCTGCCACTGGTACTCTATGATATTCTTCATACTAGATATCAGTATGGGATGATGTTCGTTCCCTTCCTGTATGTCTTTCATTTTCGGGAATATTCCATGATGACATTGTCCTTAACGACTCTAATCCTGATCGTCGCCTATCTGCTTAAATTCAAGACAGATAAGCTGAGTACCTTAAAAAGTGAATACAACGAGCTTAGGGATAATTCCACCGCCATGTCACTGTTGCTGGAGGAGAAGAACCAGAGCCTTCTTAATAATCAGGATTACGAGATTAATCTGGCTACTCTCAATGAGCGCAATCGAATTTCCAAGGAAATTCACGATAATATCGGACATCTTTTATCCAGGGCCTTATTGCAGGTTGGTGCCATGCTTACTATATCGAAGGATGAACCGCTACGGGAGGGTCTTACCGCTATAAAGACCTCCCTCTCCGATGGCATGGATCAGCTTCGAAGCAGTATCCACAATATGTATGATGAATCCATTGATCTCTATGCTCAGGTAGAGCAGCTGGTTAAGGGCTTCTCCTTCAGTCCGATCCACTATGAATATGATGTGAGTAATCCCCCCAAGACCCCGCTAAAGCATGCTATGATTGCCATCATCAAGGAAGCACTGTCCAATATCATCCGTCATTCCACTGCCACCAAGGTTACTCTGATACTCAGGGAGCATCCTGCCATGTATCAGCTGGTAATTCAGGATAATCAGGTGCTGGAGGAGCGTACGGCACAATTTCTCCAGAAGGCCTTCGAGCATCAGGACTTCGGAGATGGTATGGGACTTCAAAACATCTATGACCGGGTAAAAAGCTTCGGTGGTAACATTAATATCTCAGTGGAGAGCGGCTTTAAGCTTTTTATCACTTTTCCGAAAAGATAATAATAAATCAAGGATTCATATTTCGTAATTATTAATTTTAATAAGTCTTTATATCATCAGTAATATAGGGGGATACAAGTATGAAGGTATTGCTAATTGATGACGACAAGCTGGTCTGCTCATCGCTTCAGATTATTCTTTCAGCCGACCCGGAGATTACCATTGTTGGCACCGGTAACAACGGAAAAGAAGGAGTGGAGCTATACCACAGGTTAAGACCGGACGTGTTACTTATGGACATCCGCATGGAGGTCATGAGCGGACTTGAAGCGGGAGAACAGATATTATCCCACTATCCGGATGCAAGAATACTTTACCTAACCACCTTCTTGGATGATGATTATATCATCAAAGCCTTACATATCGGAGCAAAGGGATATATGCTGAAGCAAAATTATGAGAGCATCCTTCCTGCACTGAAAGCCGTCTATGCAGGGCAGAATGTCTACGGTAGTGAGATCATCACCAAGCTCCCTCACCTCATTACAAAGTCAACAGAGCAAAGGAGCCTGATTGAATATGGCATTACTGAGAAGGAGCTGGAGCTCATCACAAAGATTGCGGATGGTCTGTCCAATAAGGAGATTGCGGAGCAGCTCTACCTAAGCGAGGGCACGGTACGAAATAATATCAGCACCATCTTAGAGAAGCTGGAGCTTAGGGACCGCACACAGATTGCTATCTTCTACTATAAGAATATCAGATAATTGAACTAGTATGCATCTGATATTCTGAGTAAGTATAGTATCTATTCATGAATTTCACTACTGAAAATTAGATTAAATCATTACAAGGAGGTATTCCATATCTAAGAACCACCGATCTGGGTAAAAAGCGAGTAGGCGATTACTAAATAGTTAATAAACCTATGCGGGTAAAAAAAATATGAATCATTTTTAATATGACATACTACTGTCTCATTATATTTGTTATGATTGAACAAAGAAAGGAGCTGCAGAAATGTCTCATATCATTAAAAATATAAAACCGTTTATCGGTAAACATTGTGAATCAACAGCGACCGGAACCTTACTTAACTATATTGGCATCGAACTATCGGAACCCATGCTTTTTGGAATCGGAGAAGGGCTTAGCTTTATCTTCTGGAATAGCAAGGCTATGGATTATCCCTTTATCGGAGGAAGGATTAAGCAGGATAGATTAACTCAGAATATTGCTAAAAGTCTGGAGCTTAACCTAGAGGTGAAAGAAACTGCATCGCCAAAGAAAGCCTGGGAGAATGTCAGACATTATATTGATCTTGATATCCCCGTCGGACTAAAGCTTGATTTTTATCATCTTGAGTATTTTCCCGATAAGATACACTTTGCCGGTCATTATGCTGCAATGTATGGGTATGATGATGACTATGCATACTTAGTGGATTCCAGCTTACAACGGGTGAAGACCTCCTTGTCGAGTCTTTCCCTGGCAAGGAATGAAAAGGGACCCATGTCCTCGAAAAATCTGAGCTATACTTTGCAAAAGACAGACCAGAGCTATGATTTAAAGAGCGTATTGAAAACTGCAATTCATAATAATGCCGCAAGTTATCTAAATCCTCCGATCAAAAATGTCGGATATCAGGGTATTCTCAAAGCAAGTGAAGAGATCAAGAAATGTTTTCGAAACAGCAAGGACATTCAGAAGGATTTTACAACAACCGCAATGCTTATGGAACAAGGCGGGACCGGTGGTGCTCTCTTTCGCAATTTTTACCGAGACTTCTTAAAGGAAAGCTATACGCTGCTTGGTTTTGAGCAACTAAACCAAAGCTCTGAGATGTTCGCAAATATTGCTTTGTTATGGACGGAGGTATCAAAGTTACTACAGAAGGCTGCCAACACCCAACAATTTGATTATATTAATCAAGTCTCAGACATATTAGTTGACTTATCACAGAAAGAAAAGAGAGCCATGGACATACTGTTAACGATGGGAGTTTAACTGTATCAGCCATTCTATGATACGTTCGACTGCTTCTTGATATCGCTGTCCTACCAATAATCCGGTATGGCTCGTATTCCATAGTGGCAGATACTCACCCTTAAGCTGCTTTTCTGTTGCACTACCCTGAAGATCATCTCTTTCACTGTTCACTGCCTTGATTACAAGGCAGTGACAGGTAATCTTACTACTGTTAATCGAAATTCCCTTCTTTCCCTTAATCCAGCAAGCCATGGCTTCGAAGACCTTTGAGGATTCCATTGCCAGATACTTCTTCTGAAAGGCAATATCGTTAGGCGATTCGTCGATACTCTCTTCCTCTCTGATCGGAGCGGGAATGACGATACCTAAGCTATCTTCCATCGGATTCTCGTAAGGAGCCTCGAGATTAACCTCCTTACTGATTGAAGAATCCACCAATACAAGTCCTGCGATTGTTCCTTCCTCCGCAATCTTCTGACACAGTATTCCTCCCATACTAAAACCGATCAGGATCGGAGGCTCAACGCATTCCACGATTACCTCTCTGATGTCCTCAAGATAATCCTCGAAGCTGATCTGAGTCATATCCATTGTCCTGCTTTTATAGTGACTTCTCAGGTTCATGACATAACAACGGTAGCCTGCCTCAATAAAATGAGGGATATATTTACTCCACATCCAGCTGCCGGTAAAAGCTCCATGTACAAAGAGTAGAGGTGGATTAGTCTTTTGTGCTTCCGTATTCCTCTTTCCCTCGAATATCTCGAGAAATAAATCCTTCTCTCCCACATACTTTTCAATATGCTCCGGTAATAGCTTCGTGTAATCCTTCATAATCTTATCTCCTTCTTTATTTTTAGTTTGATATCAAACTATATTGATAAAGATAAAAGAAAGCCCACAGCTCGAACTTTCCACTATCATAAACCACATTACTAACCACAATACTAACCTTAATGAAATACTATTTTCCCAAACAATTGTATGTACGCTCGCGAACTCCCTATTGTCATCAATTAAAATTCTGATATATCTTATCAAGAATGTTAGCCAGCGCCGTCTTCTCAGCCTCTGATATACCGGAGTAAAAAGTACTAAGGACCTTATCCGATATCGCTTCAAAGGTCGGCTTAAGCTCCTGTCCCCTATCCGTTAATGCCACATAAATAACTCTTGTATCCTGAGTATCTCTCTCCTTAATCACATACCCCAGCTTCACCAGCTTATCCACCAGTGCCGTCACCGTAGACTTATCCCTGCCAATCTTACCGGCAATCTCCGCCATGGTCATTCTCTGCTGATTGAATAATGCATAGATGATATCCCCATGAGAGGTAACAATCCCCTCCAGCCCGTTACGGGACATCTCAGCTTCAATGAACCGATTTACTTTTTCTCTTATTTTCGATATATAGGATATTGCGTCTCTTGTTCTCATAGGCTTATTATAGTTTGATGTCAAACAATTGTCAATCACTTATTCATATTAAAGAAAGCCAGCCTTGCGGCTAACTTTAATCATATATTCCAAAGAAGCCAGAGATGCTTTATCATAAAGCACTCTGCCCTTCTTATTGATATATTAAAAGCTGCCTTCCTTCTTAAGGATTCAACCTCGCTTCGGCATCAGATGGATTGCCATCCCCTCCACGTCCTCCACCGCTTCCGTGATTGCCTCGCAGTAAGTAGGATGAGGACGGATGACTGCTGCCATATCCTTCACGGTAAGCTCATTAACGATCGCTGAAGCGAACTCGCCCACCATATCCGTCGCGCGATCACACAGTAGAACAGCGCCAAGAATTCGCAGGGTATCCGCATCTGCGATTACCTTGATAAAGCCTCTCTCTCCGGCGGATAATAGGGTCTTGCCATTGCCCAACATCGGATACTTGCCTACCTTCACATGTAAACCAGCCCGAACCGCTTCTTCCTCCGTCATTCCTACGGATGCAGCTTCTGGCGTTGCATAGATACAGGATGGTATAACGGAGAGATTAATGCTTGCTTTATGTCCGAACATTCTCTCTACCGCAAAGACCCCCTGTGCTGAAGCAGCATGTGCAAGCTGTCCGGCACGATTTACCACATCACCGATGGCATAAATACCGGGAATACTTGTCTCGAAGTCTTCGTTCACCTGTATATTGGTTCCCTCCATCAAGATACTTAAACCATCTATGAATAATCCCTCGGTGTTGGCTCTTCTGCCGACTGCCATAAGTATTCCGTCTGCCTTAGTGGTGTACAAAGTGTCTTTCTCCGTGTATTCACAGGTTAAGGTTCCATCCTCATCTGACAGAAGCCTTGTTACCCTAGCCTTTGTATGAATTATGACACCCTTCTTCTTCAGACTCATTGCAATACTCTGGGATATCTCCTTGTCCATATTGGGTAGGATTCGATCCAAAGCTTCGATAATCTCCACCTCATACCCCATCTCCTGATAAATGGTTGCGAATTCGATGCCAATCACTCCTCCGCCAATGATAAGCAGCTTCTGATAGGCTTTATCCAGTGCCAATAGTTCATCACTGGTTATTACACCCGGAAGGTTGGCTCCTTCCAAATTAGGTATAATCGGTCTAGAGCCTGTCGCAATCAATATTTTCTCAGCATGAAGCTCCTGTAATTCCTTATCCTCCGATGATAATCGCTCATCCTCCGTTGATTTAACTCTTACTTCAACAGTATTGGCTCCGGTAATCTGCGCCTGTCCTTGGATGATTGTAACCTTATTGGCCTCCAATAGACCTATAATGCCTTGACGCATCCGGCTTACAACACTTTCCTTACGTTCCCGAAGCTTATCCAGATCGAGCCTGATTCCTTCTACTGTTATCCCCAGCTCCTGAAGATGCTGCATCTCGTAGTATAGATGAGAGCTGTGCATTAGAGTCTTCGTCGGAATACAGCCTCGGTTCAAGCAGGTTCCTCCGATTTCCCTGCTTTCGATCAGTGCAATTTTCTTGCCCAGCCTAGCTGCTTTGATGGCAGCCACATAGCCTCCGGGTCCGGAGCCTATTATAATCAGATCAAATTTGTTCTCCATACTAACCATGCCTTTCTTATATATTGGTCTGCTCCAAGTATGTGTGTTATACCTCTAAGACATCGGCAGAAGCTTCCCTATAGCCTAATTTCCTGAATCAGTGCCATAACATCCTGGTGCATTACAGACTCCTCTGCCGCAAGCCTGATCTCATTCAATGCAGTCAGCATCGCTGCTGAAGAAAAGGCGCAACCATTTAGAGCAGCCGACAGCTTATCACAGTAATTCGTCTCCAATGCGTCAGAATATGCCTTACAGCTTATAACCAGACCTGCATCCACTACGAATTCAAGATCAATGTTTCCCCACGGGAAGCGCTTATCGATGGAATAGTTGAATTCCATCCTCTTGCCCAGAATCCATTCCCGGGAGGAGAACTTCTCTTCCAGCCTCCGAAGCTCCTCGGCTTGCAGCTCGGACATACTTAGTTCAACAGGCTCCAGCTCATATACCTCACCGAAAGCTCTCACCAATTCAATGCGCATACGATCGATTGTAAGCTCCGGTACGTATTCCGTCAGGTTGGTAACTCTTGCCCTAACCGACTCTACCCCCTTGGATACCAGCTTCTCCCTTGAGACGTTCAGATAGTGTGATAGCATATTCATGTCCACCTGAACTAAGATGGTTCCATGATGATAGCAGTGCACCCCATCTGAGAAGAAGGCATTGCCGGAAAATTTCCTTTCCTCTACGGTGATATCATTTCTTCCGGATTTCTCTGCCGGTATCCCTAAGTGTCTCACCGCCTTCAGAATAACCTCCAGTTGCCTTTCTACGTTATAGTTCTCCTTGGTTGCAAGAAAGGTAAAATTCAGATTACCCAGGTCATGAAATACTGCTCCGCCGCCGGATAAGCGTCGTACCAGCTTACCTCCATCCTCCGATAACTCAGCAAGCTTACACTCCTTCCAGGGGTTCTGGTTCTTACCGATGACTACGGTTCTCTCATTCTGCCACAGATATAATATCACTTCCTCATCCTTTACCTGTCTTAAGAGATATTCCTCCATCGCCAGATTCTTATAAGGATTTGTCTCGGTGGTTATGATGTATTTGATGGTATTAATCATGGACTACCTCTTTCTTCGTAATCGTTCATTGTTTCTGACTTGGACCAGTACATAATTCTTTCTTATATCCGATATGTATTATCTAATAATTTAGCGCCAAGGTATCTTTATCCTAATGGAAAGAAAGCTGCCTCGTGAACCTAATAGATAAGGCATAAAGCAGCTTCCTTATGTTTAATATTGATGAACAATTGTACAACATTCTGGTTATTATACCAGTTGTACTGCAATCATCCCTTTGCTCCTATCCTTATAGCTGACAGCATACCACCGGATTTCGTGCCGCTCCTACCTCATCCGGACGACCTACCACCGTATTCACCGGACTGAGATGCAGTGCTTCCGGCTCCTCGAGGGCTCTCTCATAGATCTGCTTGTAGACTGCTACCGCTTCCTCCAAGGTTTCCTTCGATTCCGTCTCAGTCGGCTCTACCATCAGTGCTTCATGCACAATCAGCGGGAAATACATGGTCGGCGGATGCATACCATAATCCAGCAGTGTCTTCGCAAAGTCCAGAGCAGATACTCCCTTCTCCTTCTTTAGCTCCTCCAGCGAGATTACAAACTCGTGCATGCAGGGACCGGGGAAAGGTATATCAAAGGTATCCTTTAATAAATGCATCATATAATTGGCATTCAGCACCGCATTCTGGGAAGCATTTTGCAGCCCCTCCGCTCCTAATGTCAGGATATAGGTTAATGCCCTGACTACTATCAGGAAGTTGCCATGGAAGGCCTTCACTCTGCCGATGCTTTCAGGAGATTTCGCTTCCCAGGTATAATGCCCCTTCTCTTCCCTGATGCGAGGGGAAGGCAGGTACTTCGTCAATATCTCCTTACAGCCGACAGGACCGCTGCCGGGGCCACCACCGCCGTGAGGTGTGGAGAACGTCTTATGAAGATTAAGATGCACCACATCAAAGCCCATGTCACCGGGTCTGGCAATTCCCATAATAGCATTGAGGTTCGCACCGTCATAATAGTTCAATCCGCCTGCTTCATGGATAATTCTCGTAATCTCGAGAATATTCTCATCAAACATACCAATGGTATTGGGATTGGTCAACATGAAGCCTGCCGTATCCTCTCCCACTACCTTACGAAGCTCCTCAGTATCCACATAGCCCTCCTTGGTGGAAGCCACATTGATGACAGAAAAGCCTGCCATCGTCGCACTTGCCGGGTTGGTTCCATGTGCCGAGTCGGGAACGACGATCTTGGTTCGCTTCGTATCCTTACGGTCCTGATGATATGCCCAGATTAACTTAAGTCCGGTAAACTCTCCATGAGCACCTGCTGCCGGTTGAAAATCCATCGCATCCATACCGGTAATCTCACACAGGTACTCCTCTGCTTTCTTCATTACCTCAAGACAGCCCTGAATACTGGCCTCCGGCTGTAAGGGATGAACCCCCGCGAAGCCATTCAGTTTTGCCATATCATCATTGATCTTCGGATTATATTTCATCGTACAGGAACCAAGAGGATAAAAGCCGTCATTGATACCAAAGGTACGCTTCATTAACTGTGTATAGTGCCTACTGAGCTCTGTCTCCGACACTTCCGGCAGCTGAAGCTCCTTCTTACGCAGATACCCTTCGGAGGGTACTACTACGGGGACATCACTTTCCGGAAGAAGTGTACAGCCTCTGCCCTGCATACTCTTTTCAAAAATCAGCTTCATCACGCAAGCACCTCCTTCATCACGATAATAAGGTCATCGATCTCTTCCTTCGTGTTCATCTCTGTTGCACACCAGAGGATATCGCCCTTATACTCACCACCCAGAGGATAACCGCCAAGAATTCCACGCTGTGCCAGCCCGTTCAGTAATTTATCCACATCACCGTTAAAGTCGGTGACAAACTCGTTGAAATATTCTCCGGAATAGTGCATCGAAAAGCCCTCCAGCTCACAGATACGCTCCGCCAGATAATGGGCCTTGGACATGGACAGCTCGGCTGCCTGCTGTAAGCCCTTCCTGCCCATGGCATCCAGATATACTGCGGCTGTCATCGCACAAAGTGCCTGATTCGAACAAATATTGCTGGAAGCCTTCTCCCTGCGGATATGCTGCTCTCTCGCCTGAAGTGTCAATACAAAGGTACGGTTCCCCTTATTATCTGTTGTCTCTCCGACGATACGTCCGGGAAGTCTTCTCATCAGCTTCTCCGTCGTCGCCATAAATCCTAGATAGGGACCGCCGAAAGATAGGGGAATGCCAAGAGGCTGACCTTCTCCAACCGCGATATCGGCACCATATTCAATGGGTGCCTTCAAAAGTCCCAGGGAAATGGGATTACAGCTCATGATATATTTAACATCCGTTCCCGAGGTAATCGCCCCTACTCCGTCCCCATCCTCCAGTAAACCGTAGAAATTCGGCTGCTGGATGAGTACACAGGCTGTCTCCTGGTCAATCAAAGACTTCAACTGCTCGAGATCTGTTCTGCCATCCTTCTCAGGTGCTATCACAACCTCGATATCCGTTCCGCTGCAATAGGTGATAATCGTCTCTATCGTCTGCGGATGAACGGTTGCAGAGACGATTGCCTTCTTCAGCTTGCGTTCCTTACACATAATCACCGCTTCAGCCGCTGCCGTAGCTCCGTCATAGACAGAAGCATTGGATACATCCATTCCCGTGAGCTCACAAATCATGGTCTGATATTCGAAGATGGACTGGAGAATACCCTGACTGATCTCTGCCTGATAGGGTGTATAAGCGGTGATAAATTCCTCCTTCGAGGTAATCTGACTTACAATGGAAGGAATATAATGATTGTATGCGCCTGCTCCACGAAAGATGGAATGAAATACTTTGTTCTTAGCAGCAATTCCGGTCATTTTCCTTCGGACCTCGAACTCGGATAAGCCCTTGTCCAGCTTCAGTCCTTCTTCAAGATAAACCTCCTTCGGAATCGCCCGAAACAGGTCGCGGAAGCTTTCGGCTCCGATCGCCTTCAGCATCTCCTGCTGTTCCTGCAACGTATTAGGTACATAGGTGCCCATACTGCTACCTCCTTATGAATTAAGCTCTTTATATTCCTTCTCTGATAGCAGATCTGACTGGTCGGTTATCTCCTCGACCTCGATGAACCATGCTTCGTATGCATCAGAATTGATTAACTCCGGATGATCCAACAGCTCCTCATTAATAGATTTAACGATACCGGTTACCGGGCTATAGACGCTGGACACTGCCTTTACAGACTCAACATCAGCGAATTCCTCGCCGGCTACCACCTCATCTCCTACCTCGGGCAGATTCACAAATACCAGATCTCCAAGCTCCTTCTGCGCATAATCGGAAATGCCAACCTTTGCTGTTGCAGCATTACTAAACTGAACCCATTCATGTGTTTTTGCAAATAAAAATTCCTTCATTTTGTATTAACCTCCAAAAATAATATTGTATCTCTAGTGTTTCATTATAACCTATTTGCCAGCTCGTCGAATTCTTTTGTTCCAAGTATATCAATCATACTCGGTTTTTTAATCTATCACTTGTATCATTCTATTTAATCCAGTAAATCATTCATTTATTTGGCACGTTTATAAAAAGGTAACGCTACAATCTCCGCGGTAATTCTCCTTCCCCGTACATCAACCTCTACCTGTGTTCCCAACGTGCTATGGGCTACCTCTACAAGTGCCATAGCGATGGGACGACCCAGATAAGGGCAATGAGTACCGGAGGTGGTTATCCCGATCTGCTCGTTATTATAGTATATCGGACATGCTTCTCTTGCAATTCCTCTTCCGGTGATATTCAGTCCCACTCGGGTTCTCTTCGGCTCGCCCCTGGCTAGAATTCCTTCTTTGCCGATGAATTCCTCCTTCTCCGTCTTCACCGCAAAGCCAAGTCCGGTTTCCAGAGGTGATATGGTATCATCCATCTCATGTCCGTACAGAGGCATCGCCGCCTCCAGACGTAAGGTATCTCTCGCACCAAGCCCACAGGGAATTAATACGTAATCCTCCGTTGCATCTACTCTCTTACTATTGCTTTCAGTGTCGTAATTGCCTGCCTCAAGAAGTACCTGCCACAGCTTCTCTGCATCCTCATTCTTGCAATAAAGCTCATAGCCGTCTTCTCCGGTATAGCCGGTCCTTGATATCAGACATGAAATTCCCGCTACCGGGACCTCCTCCTTAAAGCTATAATATTTGACCGGGAGCAGCTCTTCCGTAACCAGCTTGCATAGGATTTCCTTTGATCTCGGTCCCTGAAGTGCCAGCTGTGAGAGATCATCGGAGATATCCGTAAATTCTACTTCCCCAACCAGATGAGCCTTCATCCATTCTACATCCTTGAAGCGATTCGCGGCATTAATTACAATCAGATACTCTTCGGTATTCTTCTGATATACCAGAAGATCATCTACGACTCCTCCGCTCTCATTACACATCGGACTGTATTTGACCTGACCGTCATACATATGTCCGCAATCATTGCTGACCAAGTGCTGCACATTCTTCAGGGCATCCTTCCCCTTTAATAGCACTTCACCCATGTGGGATACATCAAATAAGCCGGCTGCTGTTCTTACTGCCATATGCTCCGTGATGACTCCTGTCTCATACTGAACCGGTAATAAATAACCCGCAAAGGGAACTATCTTCCCTGCTGCCTTAACATGACAATCATAAAGGCGTGTTTTCCTCTCCATCGTAACCTCCCATTCTGCTTTACATAGCGGTATAATATTATACCGATAATCATGATAAGCGGTACGTCTTTCTTATCGGAGGATTTTAGACAATAAAAAAAGACGTACTGAATAAATCAATACGCCTCTGTTGGTTTACCTGAAAGATTCTCCCCTGCCCTTACGTGCTATTTGAAGGAACAGAAAATTGCTTCTTCGGTGCCGAATCGCTTTCCAGAGTATCGTCCAGACCTGGTCCTTTTGCCTGAGAGTTTTCGCATTCCCCTTCGGCGCCGTCATATATTCAGACGGTCTCTCCCAAATCCTTCATCCGACTATTAGTCCTGTAATTACTACAGGTAATATTATAAGAATAGTATAGTAGTTCGACCGGATAAAGTCAATCCTGATCTCAGTATTCCATTCCCTTTTAGTTACCTTTCAGACCCAACAGAAAAGTATGTGAATGTGTTCGATAAATGATTTTACAATCCTCCCCTTCATGGAACTTCTAAATTGTCCTGTCATATAATACTGTATAAGCATGAATGGAGGAAGAACCTATGAGCAAATTACTCAACATAGATCACCTCAGCTACACCTATCATAGTCTCGAAGGGGAAACACCGGCATTATTCGATGTTTCTTTTCATGTGAGGGAAGGTGAATTCTTAAGCATCGTAGGACCAAGCGGTTGTGGCAAATCTACTCTGCTTTCTCTGATTGCCGGGCTGATCGAGCCAAGTAGCGGCTTTATATATATTAATGATAAGGATATCAAATCCTCCGGCAAGAACATCGGTTATATGTTACAAAGGGACCAGCTATTGGAATGGCGTAATACTCTTAAGAATATCACCTTAGGTCTGGAAATACAGCATAAGCTGTCCGAAAACAGTTATGTTCAAATAAATGAATTGCTTAACTCCTATGGTCTTATTACATTTCAAAATTCCTACCCCTCGAATCTCTCGGGAGGTATGAGGCAAAGGGCGGCACTAATTCGGACTCTTCTCTTGGAACCGGATATACTCCTGTTGGATGAACCCTTTTCTGCCCTGGATTATCAGACACGACTGGAGGTCGCGGATGATATCTGGGGTATTATACGTAAAGAGAAGAAAACAGCGATTCTGATTACCCATGATATCTCCGAAGCCATCAGTATGGCTGATAGGGTAATCGTATTATCCTCAAGACCTGGCACTGTCAAGAAGGTATTTGATATTAAGCTTTCCATTCCCGAGCGCACACCCTTCACCAGCCGAAGTGCTCCTGAATTCCAGAAGTATTTTAATCTTATATGGAAGGAGTTAACGCACCATGAGCAGGAAGAATAGCAAAATGAAAGGCGAAAGCCTGAACGTCTCCGCTGCTCAACAGGATTATATCAGAAATCATAGGCAGCGCCTTCGTTGGGTGCGGTTTTATCAGATTCTTATCCTGCTTAGCTTCGTCTTCGCCTGGGAGATTACTGCTAGGCTGGGGATATTGAACTCCTTTGTATTCTCCAGTCCCTCCAGAGTAATGAAGACAATTATGGAGATGACCGCCTCCGGACAGCTATTGTATCATGTGGGAATTACCCTGCTAGAGACCCTGGGAAGCTTCTTCCTAGTCAATGTACTGGGAATTCTGATTGCAATCCTCCTATGGTGGAACCATAACGTCTCCAAGGTATTGGAGCCGTATCTGATTGTACTGAACAGCCTCCCCAAATCGGCACTGGCTCCGGTCTTCATCGTATGGCTGGGCAATAATGTGAAGACTATCATTGTAGCCGCCGTATCGGTCGCCATCTTCGGTACGGTCATCAGCCTCTACTCGAATTTCAAGGAGGTGGAGGAGGATAAGATAAAGCTGATCTATACTCTGGGCGGTAAGAAGAAGGATGTGCTCTATAAGATCATCCTTCCCGGTAATATTCCCTACATCATCAGCCAGATGAAGGTAAATATCGGACTCTCTCTGGTGGGAGTTATCATCGGGGAATTCCTTGCCGCCAAAGCCGGACTGGGTTATCTTATTATCTATGGCAGTCAGGTCTTCAAGCTGGATTGGGTAATCATGTCAATTGTCATTCTATGCATCGTAGCAACGGGATTATATAAGCTGTTGACGTATTTCGAAAAGAAGGTATCCAAATAGACGAATGGCTTTTGCAGATATGTTATCCGCAAAAGCCATTTCATCTATCTTCTCCAAATCAAATTGTGATAATAGCGTTATTATGTATTTCTTATTCAGCAATCTGGAAGTTCCTGATTGCTTCCTCCAGTCTCTTTGCTTGTTCGGCAAGCTCTATTGCTGACTGACTCATATATTCTACCGAAGTAATCTGATTAATCGCAGTTGCACTTACTTCCTCAGAGGAGGTAGCCGTCTGCTGGGATATCGCCGAGATATTACGGACGGCATCTAAGGTATCATCCTTTGCATTTTCTATTCCTCTAACACCCTCTGCTATATTATTCAGGTTATTAACCAGACTTCCGACCTGCTCATTAATACTCTCAAAGTTCTTAACGGTCTTCGTTAATGCCTCCATCTGGGAAGCAACAATACCCTCCGCTTTCTTCGCGGAATTTGCCGTCACCTTCGTCTTTTCCTTGATGCTGCTTACTACCGTAGTTATCTGGTTAGAAGCCTTTACGGATTGTTCTGCCAGCTTACGGATCTCCGAAGCAACTACTGCAAATCCACGCCCTGCTTCTCCTGCTCTTGCCGCTTCAATGGAAGCATTTAGGGATAAGAGATTCGTCTGGTCTGCTATACTGTTAATAACCTCAATAAAACTTTCAATACTTCCGGATTGCAGCTCCAGATCTTCAATTTCATTGATAACCTCTCTTGTGATCTTTGTTGTCGCATTGGACTTATCATTCAGCTCATCGATGGTTGTAATACCTTCGCCGACAATTATCTTAGCATCCTTCGCAATCTGCTCAATCTCATAGGTATTGTTATATACCTGGTTTATCTTATCGGACAGGTTTGACATCTGAAGCAGACATTGTTCCGTATCAGAAGCCTGTTGAACGACACCCTTCTCGATCTCATCAATTGCTAAGGAGATATCCTTCGTTGATGTAAGGATATCACTGGAGGTAACGGAAAGACTGTCAGCCGATTCATTTACCTGATTTCCGACTGTCGCCACTTGCTCAATCAAGCCTCTCATTCCGTCCACCATATCGTTCAGACTGTTGGACAGAATTAAGAATTCATCCTTACGTCTTGTTCTGAACTTTGTCGTCAGGTTACCCTTTGCTGCTACAGCGATGGACTTGGAAAGCTTAGAAATCTCTGCACCGATGCTTGAGGCAATCAAAGTACCAACAAAAAGAGCCAGGATCGAAGCAATTATAATCGCTAAAACAGTTAAGAATTTGATGGATTGTGCCTTTACTAAAATAGTACTCTCAGGTACCAGTGCACATACCATCGCCTTCGTACTTCCTATCTTACTATAAAGGAACATATAATCCTTACCATTATACTTCTCATAGGAAACACCATTTAAACTATTGTCAGCCAATGCTTCCTTGTAATAATCCAATGAACTGAACACGGATGCTTCATCCGTATTGGCAAGTGTTTCGTAGCCGTCATTTGTTACGAATCCTACAATACTGCCTTCACCAAGTTTAATATTAGATACTGCATGTTCAATCTCGGTCTTAGGAATATCAATAATAATGAAGCCATTATTCTCAGCCATCTTTCGAATGATTGAGATAGAATAGTTAACCTGCTTATTCCCTAGCTTCTCATCTAAGTAGCTATGTTTGCCGATCCAGACATATCGATCCAGTGCCGAGGTTATAATCTTTCCTTCGGGTGATTCTATGAAGCTGTTATAGATGTCAACCGGTAGCTCCCCTACAGAAGAGACTCCCATACCTTGCTCACCAATCATATGCATCGAATAGATAAAGGAATGGGAGGACTTTGCATTCATCAGCTCATTGTTAACCTGTTCTAAGGCATCTGTACTCTCTGTAGCATTCATCGTATCCGCATTATTATAATAATTCTTTATTATCTTATTATCGGTTAATTCATAGGATTTTTTGGATACCGCATCAACCCCCAGAAATATGTAATCTCGTACCGCATTCAGCGCATCTGATGCAATTAGCTCATAATTCTGAATAATTGCCTGAGAAGTACTATTATAAGAAATAGCACCGAAAACAGCCATCAGGATTACCGGTATTGCAAAGCCCATAAACAGCTTAGTTCGAATACCGGAGAAGTGTCGCAGAAATCCCTTCTGAGGAAGGCTTACCGCATTATCTTCATCCTCCGCTTCCTCAATTTTTTTGGTGAAACTGATCAGCTCAGGCAGTTTAAAGGTCTTACCCTTCCCTTGCGGCTTATCTGCTTTATCCCTTTTGCCAAGCTTACCGTTTAATTTCTTCGTTCCTGGCTTCTTCTCTTTTTTTGGAGATATGGCTGTTGTGCTCTCAGTTGTCGCACTATCAACACCGGCGCTCTCTGTTACACTCTCTGTTGTACTCTCGACAAAACCGCTCTCAACAGGTGTCATTTCTTCTGCCATATTCTCTGCTGCCAGCCTGCTATCAGACATGCTCTCTGCTGCCTCTGTCTCAGGAGACCTGTTATCCTCGTTGTTCACTATGTATTCCTCCAAAATTCGTATCAAGTCATATAGTTAAAAAATTAAATCTTTTATTATCACAGATTATACCTTATATAACTTACTTTTATACCAAACATAGCAGAAATTGTCAATATATAAATTGCAGAACATGATATTTTTGCATTGCAATCACTTTTCTTCAACATCGATCAGTTTATTGTTCTAATTATTAATTTTTTATAAACCAAAAATAAACAAATTCTAATATAAGGTATTGCGAAAAGCTTTGTACTCTAGTAGAATAGTCTTATAACCGTGAATGGGGAGGGATTTCAATATGAAAAATTTTGTAATTACCGCTGACTCTAACTCAGATTTATTGGATGAATATATAAAAGAAAAGAAGATTGGTATCATACCTCATTATTATGATCTTGAAGGGATCACTTATGGCGATGAGATTAATCTGACACCGAAGGAATTCTATGATAAGATGCGCGGAGGTCTCATGCCTACCACAATGGCAAGCAATCCTGAAGTAATCCGCAAAACCTTTCAAGGCTATGTTGATCAGGGTCTCGATATATTACATATCAGCTTTTCCTCCGCGTTGAGCGGCGGCTGCAGTAATGTGGTAAGCGGCGCCAATGAGATTTGTGAGGAGAATCCGGGTGCCAAAATAATTGTACTCGATACACTGAATGCTTCCATGGGCGAGGGAATGTTTGTCATGAAAGCTGTGCAGATGAAGGAAGAAGGCAAAACCATCGATGAGATTGCTGCCTGGCTGGAGGAACACAAGCAGGATTTCTGCGTATATTTTACCGTTGACGATCTAAATCACCTTCATCGCGGAGGGCGAATCTCAAAGACCACTGCTATCATCGGCTCCATGATTAATATCAAGCCTATCCTATACGTGAATCCGGAAGGTCAGCTGGTTGCAAAGTCTACCGCTCGAGGCCGCAAGAAATCCTTATCTACTATATGTAATGATATGCTTGAAAGCATGGGTAAATACAAAGACACGGATGACCCGATCTGTATCGCCCATGGCGATGCCAGAGAGGATGCCGACTTCTTAGCAGCGCTGATACGTGAGAAGCTGCCAAACCATAAGCTAATCATCAATTATGTCAGTCCCAGTATCGGTTCCCATTCCGGTCCCGGAGCGATCGGCTTATGCTATATGGGTGAGAAGAGTTAAATCTGAATTAGGCATCTTTTAAATATAGTATATTATCAGACCTTCGAGTATTGAGGTATTCTCCACATTTTTGTACTAATGGAGAGTAAATCGTTATCGAAGGTCTATTTAATCTAAAGAAAGATAAAAAAATCCTTGAAATTTTATAAGCTTTATAATAGAATAGTTGAGTAGCTTGTTTCAAAGGCTAATGAAATATACTTTTTTGCTTCCCTAGCTCAGTTGGTAGAGCAACGCATTCGTAATGCGTAGGTCGTGGGTTCGAGTCCCATGGGGAGCTTTTTTTATTGCCTGGAAAGTCAAGGGTTTGAGCGGGTTTATGAAATGTGAAAGCACTCTGGAAAGGGTGCTTTTTTGGTAGGTTATCGGCAATTTGTTGGCAGTCGAAATCAATAAAAATAAGTCCCCGGGAAGGAACCGGTCAGAGCATGTTAAGAAAATATATTTCTATAGTAATGCACCGTGCAGCGTTGATTTTTGATGATCGTGATCCTATTGAGTTGTTTTAGAAATTCCTTATCCTAATTTACACCCTCCTTGCTTATCAAATTAATATCACTGATTAAATTCAAAAAAATTACACATACTTCTCATGGAAAGGAGATAAACCCATGGAAATCAAGAATTTTAAAGACTATTGTATAGCAAATATCTCTAATGAAGATATTAGTAACATCTCTGAGTTAGAAAAAACGATTAGCTCCAATACAAATAAGGATATCGTATTAATTGCATATCAGACTATCAGTGAAGCCGAGAAATAACACTTGGCTTCTTTACATAGCTAATTCAACGCAATTTTACCTACGCTTTATATCTTGTAGGACGAAGCGTGCAAGGCTATAATCGGTTGAATGATAGGTAACTTTAAAGAATCACTTGTATATTTTAGATATGTTCAACCGATATTAATATAGGCTCCATGTAAATGAGGCTCGCCATGTGTGGGGTTTTCTTTTGACAAAATATTATATTGGTATATTAATCCGATTATTAGACGAAGGAGGGTTAGTCCGTGATAGATTTCAACAATAAAGGAATAATTAAATTGAAGGGTGAACCCATTGGTAATGGTGAAAAAGCGGTTAACGAACTTTTGATATCAGGAGAAGCCGTGATAGGCAGTTATGTATCGATGCGTGACAGGGTGGTATTCACCAATAAAAGAATTATTAGTTGTAATGTCCAGGGCATGACCGGTAAGAAGGTTGATTACACATCTGTTCCATATAGCAAAATTCAATGTTATTCCGTTGAAACAGCTGGGTTATTAGACTTAGATGCCGAACTAGAAATATGGCTTAGTAGTGTAGGAAGAATTAAGTTCGAATTATCCGGAGGTGCTAATATTAAAGCACTATGTAAAAATATCAGCGAATATATATTATAAAGCAGAGCTCCTCGGCCAGTAACGACCGGGGGGTTCTTTTGCCATGAAACCACGGATCCCTCTGATAAAGGTGGTTGCTATAACAAAAGAGCGTGTTCAATAATACATATTTCGATATGAATTGGCACTATATACTATAATCCGCATATTATTATTATGGAAACTGGTTTCCGATTATTAATAGAAGGAGTGGTTCGCATGAGTTTCGGGTGTATTTGTCGTAGACGTAGGCGTCGTAGACGTAGAGATTGGTAAAGATGTTCCTTTATTAGTATTTAATTACAAGAGGCGCCTGAGTCTTAATCTCTGGCGCCTTCTTTATTGGGGAATATCCTAGAATTTCAGTAGCTACCATATGCCTCCATCATTTCCACAACTTAAATATTACAAATTTGTTACACATATGTTACAATTCTATTGTTCCTAAGAGATAGCAATCATCATAAAGGAGGCAAACATTATGTGTTTTAAATTTAGCTCATGTAATTTTAGCGACTTATTAAGTCAGCTTAGAAAATATTGTAATTTTTAATCGTTACCAAATTCTGTTCTTGGGGCCTGTCCATATGGATGGGCCCATTTTTTGTAATATGTAGATCGTGGTTCGAGGTCCCATAAGGTATTTTTTATTTGTAAAAATTGGCATCAAGAAAAAGGTATCAAAAGACATCACCTGACCAATATCTATAATAGAATAACTTTACAAACACCATAAGGAGCTGACAACATGCCATTTCTTAATCCAAATCGCAAGCCTGCTATCAGGCATCCGCAAGGCCACCCCGTAGCCGTTCGTGCTGCTTTTAACACCCTCGGAGAGTTTATCCCAAGATCCTTCTGTATCGAAGATGATGCTCAGGAGCTGTTTAAATTCAAGGTAAGTTCTATTAGAACCATCAAGTCTGACAAGTTTCTGGTGAAGACCTTCTATTGTACCTTTGATGCATATGGTTTTCGCAATGATATTATCCTTTGCTATGACGCTCTGAAGCACTGCTGGGTGATGGGATAAATATTAAACTAAATTAACAACCCTACGATCGTACTTCTTCTCTCCATTATTACGGTATTCTGCCATATTCCATCGTGATCCTGTGCAATTCGCTCACGATAACCAATCATGCGAAAGCCCATCTTCTTATGTAAAGCCTGACTAGCCTTATTTATCTCAAATATACCGGATTGTAGGGTCCAGAAGCCCTCCTCCTCCGATGCCCTGATTAATTCCTGCATCAGTCTCTCTCCGACCTTCTGACCACGGCAGTCCGCTTTAATATAGATACTGACTTCAGCAACTCCCGAATACACACAGCGGCTACTATACGGGCTGAGCGCTGCCCATCCGACTACAATTCCATTCCTTTGCGCAACAAATCGGCAATTCTTCACATGGGACTTATCCCAAGCCTCATAGGTTGGTGTCTCCTTCTGAAAGGTAGCTGTCTTCGTATCAATCCCCTCTTGATATATCGCTTCAACCGCATTCCAATCCTCCGGTTTCATAGCCCGAATCATCAAATCCATACCTCATTCCTCCCCTAATTCAATGATATTCCTTAGATCAAATGCACTTCAACCCTATTATTTTCCATCTAATGTAAATACAGCTATATTATACCTGGTCTATCTTGTTGTCAAGTGTCTTTCCAAATTCAAATAACTAGTTATAAATCGAGTAGGAGGCGGTGATTAACCGCCGTCCTCTCACAGCACCGTGCGTCAGACTGTCTAACAATTAGAATAAACAGCTTGATGTACGGTGCTTTTTAATAGATACATTAAATAAAGTATCAGGAATATCTTCAAATAAGCTTGCAATGGCCATTTATACGGCCATTCTTTTAAATTTTTCTGATAATTCTTGAACGGAATGCATACTTAATAATCGCTTAAGATTATAGGCGATAAACATTGATGCAGATTCAGCATTTACATTATCAAGTTCCTTACGAAGAAAATATGAATATCCAAGCGTTCGTTTTACTGTACCAAATGGATGCTCTACTATACATCTTCGGAGTTTATATACTTCATTATTTGCCAAGGTATAATCTCTAACTTCTTCTAAAATATTTTCATGTTCCCATCGTTGAAGATTTCTACCTGTTGTTGATGTTGTGCATTGATTCTTTTTAGGACAGTTATTGCAATTACTGCATTTATATCTTTTATACTTCAAACCATTTTTAGAAGTGTTCTCAAAGAAGCGAAGCTCTTGAGATGCAGGGCAGATATAGATGTCCTTATCTGCATCATATATAAATCTTTCCTTCCTGTATTCGTTGTCTTTGGTTTGATTATTGGCCTTGGCTTTTTTGATTAGAATGGTAAGCTTTTCGTCTACACATTTTTTTATTTCGGTTCCGTTATAGTATCCGGTATCCGCCAATATCTTCATCTTTCTTTTATGTAATAACTTTTTTGCATTCAACGCCATATCAGCCAGCTGGTTCTGATCATTGATATCATTAACGGCAACTGAATCAATTACAAAATGATTTTTACTATCTACAATCGTCTGCACGTTATAGCAGATATCAAGGCTGCCATTATTCTTCATGCGCCGGCTGTCTTTATCGGTAAGAGATTTCTGTTCCAGTCCTTCTTCTATTAATTCAATCTTTTGCTTTTGATAATTCTCTTTTAATTCCTGATAAGCTTTTAGTTTTTCTTTATAGCAATCGGTATCAGCAACAGATTTTTCTATTTCTACAAGGTAGTGATTAATCTGTTCATCTGCGTATTCTAGCTTTTTATTAAGCGTGCTTTCAGTTATACAGTTATGCTTACTGTTTTGTGCACGGATTTTCGTACCATCTATAGCAACAATTCTTCCATCTATTAAGTCCCAGCCTTTTAAAACAAGTGTCAGTTCCCTTAAAACAGTTCGAAAAGCCTTTTTGTTTTCTGTAACAAATCCAGCAATTGTCCCATGATCCGGCTGAATAGAATTTATTAACCACATTAGTTCAAGGTTTCTTTTTACTTCCACTTCAAGCTTTCTTGAAGAACGAATCTTATTTAAATAGCCATAGATATGTAGTTTTAATAAATCTGATCTTCGATAAGGAGCCTGGCCTTTGTTATTTCCGCTATACTCTTTAAATCCAAGTGCCAATAAATCTATGGAATCAACATAAGCATCAATAACGCGAACAGGATTTTCTGCCACAATTATTTCATCTAAAGAAGTCATAATCATATTTACTTGGTTTCTGTCACAGCCAACTATATATGCCATAGTAAGTCCTCCGATATCTTTTGGTACTTCTATTTTAACATATTTTCTAATTGTTAGACAGTCTGGCGTACCGTTCGGTACACGGCGCTTTCAATAGTTGACATGCACAGACTGATATGCAATGGCCAAGTCATAAAAGCCATTGTGTATCAGTCTTTCTTTTGTTAAAGCTATGTTGACCGCCAACGTATGTGTAACAAACCAGTAACCTCTACGGCTATTAGCTGCTTGCCATGCCAAATCTTCGGAAACTCCAAGTTTTAATAGGTTCCTCATCTTTGTTTTAGGTTTCTTCCATTGCTTCCAAATGCACATACGTATCCGATGGTAGAGCCATCCATTGATATCCTCGATGGGTTTCTTCATGTCTGCCAAACCGTAATAGTTAAGCCATCCTCTAGCATATACCTTTACCTTTTCGAGTGCCGATCGTATGCTCTGAACAGACCTTCGGGAAGAAAGTTCTCCCAGCTGTGACTTAAACTTCTTCCATGACTTCGGATGAACTCGGACATAGATGCCCTTTCCGTTCCT
>JAEZKL010000193.1 GCA_023415475.1 Bacillota bacterium
TTTCATCCGGAGTCTTCGCTGTATCGCGATCATAAATTATGTAATCGGAGGAGGAAGAAAGCGACTCCATTAATCCGATCTCATTTAAGGTCTGGGAACCACCCCAGGAGACGGAGCAACCGGGAGTTAAGAAACGCTTGGCAGTTAAAAGAGCTTCCTCGGCATTCTCACAATAATAGCCTTCAATACCTCTCTTGTTAAATCGGTCGATTAATGTATCGGCCACATTCTCATAATAAATCTTCTTAGGTGTCATAAGATTTCCTCCCTCTACATACAATTATATTTTTTATATAACAGATTCCGATTCCTCCGGGATCTGTGTATGCTTCTATGGTATAATATCCAGTCCCTTACGAATGGTGTCTTGGCAGCATGTTGGATTAGTGGTTTTCAATACTTCTTATTTTAAACTATAGTATATGAAGATTCAACAAAAAGTATGAATAAACCATTTTCATAAAGGTCCTCGTAACCGGAAGAACAAGTTTTATTTGTCCAAACATCAAAAATAGGTTATACTGTATGGGGATTTGCATTCGAGCTTATCCTATATGACTATAATGAAAGTTGGTTAAAGATGTCAAAGAGCCTATACATAGCAGAAAAACCCAGTGTGGCAAACGAGTTTGCAAAAGCACTGAAAATAACCGGCAAGAAGCAGGATGGATACATCGAATCGGAGAATGCCATTGTCACCTGGTGCGTTGGTCATCTGGTAACCATGAGCTATCCGGAAGTCTATGACCCTGCACTCAAAAAATGGAGCATGGAGACTCTGCCCTTCCTACCAAAGGAATACAAATATGAAGTTATCCCGAATGTGAAAAAACAATTTAATATAGTAAAGGAACTTCTCAATCGTAAGGATGTCGATACCATTTATGTCTGTACTGACTCCGGACGGGAAGGAGAATACATATATCGCCTTGTAGACCAGGCAGCAAAGGTTTCGAACACCAAGCAGAAGAAACGTGTCTGGATTGATTCCCAGACGGAGGAAGAAATATTGCGCGGTATCCGGGAAGCAAAGCCATTATCCGCTTATGATCATTTATCCGATGCGGCATATCTTCGTGCCCAGGAGGACTATCTGATGGGTATCAATTTCTCGCGGATATTGACCTTAAAATATGGTAGCGAGGTACAGAGGCTATTAAACTCTGGGAAATGGAATGCAATCTCGGTCGGCCGCGTTATGACTTGTGTTCTCGGAATGGTGGTAAGGCGGGAAAGAGAAGTCCGTAACTTTGTGAAGACTCCGTTTTATCGTATACTCAGCAGCCTGCAGGTCGAGGATAAGGACTTCATGGCGGAATTTCGTGCCGTGGAAGGCTCCAGGTATTATAATTCACCACTGCTCTATAAAGAGAATGGCTTCTCGGAGAAAACCTCTGCTATGAAATTAATCTCAGAGCTGGCAGGGCTGATACCGGAGTTACTGGAGGATGGCAGCTGGGCTGCGAAGGAAGCACCTGAGGGCCAGCCTCAAAACGTCGAAGATAAATTGCTGGCGGAGGTCACCCAGGTAGAGAAGAAGAAGGAGACTAAGAATGCTCCTCTGCTGTATAACCTGGCAGAGCTTCAGAATGATTGCTCCCGTTTCTTCAAAATCAGCCCCGATGAGACCTTGAAGATTACCCAGGAGCTTTATGAGAAGAAGCTTGTTACCTATCCGAGAACCGATGCCAGAGTATTATCTACAGCGGTAGCCAAGGAAATCAACAAGAATATCAAGGGGCTGCAGGGGCTTGGGCAGTTCAGGGATTATGCTTCTGAGATCATGGAACAGGGGACCTATAAGAATATTGCGAAGACACGTTACGTGAATGATAGCCAGATTACAGACCAATATGCAATCATCCCGACAGGACAGGGATTAAGTGCGCTTGGTTCCTTGTCCCATACAGCAGCCAGAGTATATGAGACAATCGTAAAACGATTCTTAAGCATATTTTATCCTCCTGCAGAATATCGTAAGCTTGGAATTACTGCAATAATCAAGGGAGAGAGCTTCTTTGCTACCTTCCGTGCACTGGAGAAGGAAGGATATCTTAAGGTCCTCGGAAACTACAATGAGAAGCCTGCCACTACAAAGGGAAACTCTGAGGATAAAGAGAAGCAGGAGGATGGCGAGGCATCTGAGGAAGAGAATAATGATCAGGCATTGCTGCAAAGGCTTATGAATCTGAAGAAGGGCTCTCAGCTTCCTGTAAAGGCAATTACGATAAAGGAGGGAGAGACTACCCCTCCGAAGAGATACAATTCCGGTGCGCTGATCTTAGCGATGGAAAATGCGGGACAGCTGATTGAGGATGAAGAGCTCCGTGCCCAGATCAAGGGTAGTGGTATCGGGACCAGTGCGACACGTGCTGAAATCCTAAACAAGCTGGTGAACATCACTTATTTGAATCTGAATAAAAAGACACAGATTATTACCCCCACCCAGTTGGGTGAGTTGATCTATGATGTTGTAAACACATCAATCAAATCCTTGTTAAATGCAGAGCTTACCGCAAGCTGGGAGAAGGGACTTACCTACGTATCCGACGGAAAGATTACCAGGGAGGAATATACGGGTAAGCTGGAGGGCTTTGTGGCTCGTATGGTGGATGGTGTTAAGACATTGAATAATCAGTCGGCGTTGTCCAGATATTTTAATGAAGCTGTTCAATATTATAAGAAATAAAACCGGGGAAATTTTTCCAAACCTATTGAAAAATCATAGTACCTCTTTTATGATATATTTGAACCGGTTATGTTCATGATAAAAATCGTAAGTGAGTAATGCGAACGGAACATGTGACGCTCGACACTCGTAGGTGTCGGCTTCATAATAAAGAATACAAGGAGGAATGAGTATGTCAGAACATCTCATGATAAAGTCCTTATTAGATCTGAGGGAAACAATAGCGGCAGATATTTTTACAGGTTGTACCTATCCATGGGAAGTGCTTGGAAGAATCAAAGACGAGATACGTAAAATCGGGTTAGGCTTATCACCTGATGAATATAACAGGATAGGGGAGGATGTATGGATTGCCAAATCAGCTAAGGTAGCTCCCACTGCTTCTATCAGTGGACCGACCATTATCGGGAAGGATGCGGAGGTCAGACACTGCGCTTATATCCGCGGAAATGTGATTGTCGGTGAAGGCGCCGTGGTCGGTAACTCTACGGAGATGAAGAATGTAATCCTGTTTAATAGGGTGCAGGTGCCTCATTACAATTATGTCGGAGACTCGATTCTCGGATATAGGGCTCATATGGGAGCCGGCTCCATCACCTCGAATGTGAAATCAGATAAGAGTCTGGTTACAGTGAATGCCGGAGAATTGAAATTAGAAACCGGTCTGAGGAAATTCGGTGCAATCCTCGGTGATTATGTGGAAGTGGGGTGCAACAGTGTGCTCAATCCCGGAACCGTGATCGGACGAAATGCCAATATCTATCCTCTTTCCATGGTACGAGGGTATGTTCCGGAGGCTTCCATTTATAAGAAAGCGGGAGAGATCGTTGAGAAGCATTAACATAGGAAGGATGCAAGTATAACAAATTTCCAATACGATATACTTAGATAAGCAAGCTTCTCTATCCTATCGTATTGGAAATTTGCATGGCTGAACTGTTATAAAATAATGTAAAAAGGTGTAGACTTATTGAGATTTTTATGCGAAAATATGATACGTACACAAGATAATATTTTAACAAGGATTTACATCTATCTGTTAGAATTTCTCTTGACTGATGAAAGCATTGTATTCTAATACATAATAGCGGTGGCAGGCAAGGTGTTTTCCGTTAAGTAAGAAACGAAATGCGATACTATGTATATTGAAAGGAGTTTCAAAACATGATTTATTCACATGAAGTTCAAATGATGTGTCCGGTTACCCAGGGTGCTCGTCATGGAGCAGCGCCAATTCCGGAAGAAGCAAAATGGGTAAAGGCGAAGGAAGTCAAAGACATTTCCGGCTTAACTCATGGCGTGGGCTGGTGCGCACCTCAGCAGGGTACCTGCAAATTAACTCTTAACGTAAAGGACGGTATCATTCAGGAAGCCTTAGTTGAGACAATCGGTTGCTCCGGTATGACTCAATCCGCAGCGATGGCATCCGAAATTCTGCCCGGATTAACTATTTTAGAGGCTTTAAATACTGACTTAGTATGTGATGCTATCAATACTGCAATGAGAGAGCTGTTCTTACAGATCGTATACGGTAGAACTCAGAGTGCATTCTCCGAGGACGGACTTCCGATCGGTGCAGGTCTTGAAGATTTAGGTAAGGGTCTTAGAAGTATGGTTGGTACTATGTATGGTACTCTTGCAAAGGGACCTCGTTATCTTGAGATGACCGATGGTTATGTAACCGGCATTGCTTTAGATGAGAACAGTGAGATTATCGGTTACCAGTTCGTGAACTTTGGTAAGATGATGGATTTCATCAAAAAGGGCGAAGATGCTAATACAGCATTTGAGAAATCCAAGGGTCAGTATGGCCGTGTCGCTGATGCTGTGAAGATCATCGACCCGAGACACGAATAGGAAAAGGAGGATACATACAATGGCTTTATTTGAATCATATGATAGAAGAATCAATCAAATCAATGCTGCTTTAAACAGCTATGGCATTGCTTCCATCGAAGAAGCAGAGAAGATTACTAAGGATGCCGGACTTGATGTTTACAATATGATAAAGGGTATTCAGCCCATTTGTTTTGAAAATGCTTGCTGGGCATATATTGTTGGTGCAGCAATCGCAATCAAAAAAGGCTCCAGAAGAGCTGCTGATGCGGCTGCAGCAATCGGTGAAGGCTTACAGTCCTTCTGTATCCCCGGCTCCGTAGCGGATCAGAGAAAAGTTGGTTTAGGCCATGGTAACCTTGGTAAGATGTTATTGGAAGAGTCAACCGAATGCTTCTGTTTCTTAGCAGGACATGAGTCCTTCGCAGCTGCAGAGGGTGCGATCGGTATTGCTCAGTCCGCGAACAAGGTTAGACAAAAGCCTTTAAGAGTTATCTTAAACGGTCTTGGTAAGGATGCAGCTCAGATCATCTCCCGTATCAACGGCTTTACCCATGTTGAGACAGAGATGGATTATTATACAGGTGAAGTGAAGGAAGTTTCCCGTAAAGCTTACTCCAAGGGTCTTAGAGCAGCAGTTAACTGTTATGGTGCTAACGATGTAACCGAAGGTGTTGCTATCATGCACAAGGAAGGTGTAGACGTATCCATTACCGGTAACTCTACTAACCCCACCAGATTCCAGCATCCCGTAGCAGGAACCTATAAGAAGGAATGTATTGATCTTGGTAAGAAGTACTTCTCCGTAGCAAGCGGTGGTGGTACCGGTAGAACACTTCATCCTGATAACATGGCAGCAGGTCCTGCTTCCTACGGTATGACAGATA
>JAEZKL010000006.1 GCA_023415475.1 Bacillota bacterium
TGTTACCGTGCATGACGGACCCTCTATACAGGAGGGTGAGATTATAGCACCATTCGTAGGAGAGGAGCATGCAAGCTTTCAGGATCCGGAACGATTCCTCTTGCTTGGAGGAAGACGAGGTAAGCAAATCCAAGTACTTACGGATGGTACCTATTATATTAACCGATTATTTGCAACAGTAGAATTCAGACCGAAGACTGTAGTTCCAATTGGCTTTGTCGGTGTTGTTGTATCCTTCTTTGGTAAAGAGGGTGTGGATACCACCGGTAGTGAATATAAGCATGGCGAGCTTGTTGGGCAGGGGTGCAAGGGTGTTCTGGAGAAGCCCCTTATGCCCGGTAAATATGCATTTAATACCGATGCAGGTCGAGTAGTTCTTGTCCCTACAACCAATATCATATTAAAGTGGAATAAAGGCGAAATCGGTTCCCATAAATATGATGAGAACCTGACCGAGGTAGATATTATTACGAAGGATGCTTTTGAACCTTCTTTACCGTTATCCGTTGTTATGCATATCGATTATAAGCAAGCTCCTTGGGTGATTCAACGTTTTGGTGATATCAGTATGCTGGTAAACCAATCGCTCGATCCTTTGGTTAGTGCCTATTTCAAGGATGTTGCCCAGACGAAGACATTGATCGAGTTAATTCAGGAACGTAGTGAGATTCGTGAAAAAGCCCTGGGCGAGATGAAGGATAAGTTCCAGAAATATAACCTTCAACTGGAGGAAGTATTAATCGGTACACCGAAGTCTCCGGTTGAGGATATCCAGATAGAGAATATTTTAACGCAGCTCCGAGAAAGACAGATTGCAGAAGAGAAGAAGGTTACTTATCAGAAGCAGCAATCAGCCGCAGAAAGCGAGAAATCCCTGCGTGAAGCACAGGCAGTCGCAGAACAGCAAAGCTTCCTTACCAAGTCCAAGATTCTAATTGACATTGAGCGTAACAATGGTGCTGCATTAGCCAGTAAGGCAGAGCAGGAAGCAAATCAGATTATTGCTCTGGCGAAAGCTAATTCTTCGAGAATTACCTTAGAGGGTGAAGCAGAAGCTTCAAAAGAAAGTAATGTAGGTCTTGCGAAGGCTCGTGCAATTGATGCTCAGGTTAAGGCCTATGGCGGTGCAGAGTATAGGGTTATTCAGGAGATTACGGATAAGTTGTCTGATGCCATTAAGAATGCTACGGTAGATATCGTACCTAAGACAGTAGTGAACATGGGAGCAGGGGATGGCGGCAGCAATAACGGCAGCAGCTCTGTCATGGATACTTTATTAAAATTCATTACCATAGAAAAGCTTGGCGTATCCTTGGATAATCATTCTGACGTTACAGATAAGAGAACTGCATTTGATAACGAAGAGACTCAGAGCATGGTGGAAGAGCAATAACTTCATAAGTATAAAAGAGAGAGGGTTCTGCTTAAGCAAGACCCTCTCTTATGTGATGCTTTGATTCTTCTATTTGATAGAAATCATTATCCGTAGATTATTTATTAAGTACATCGATTTATTTTGAACCGGAAGCTCTGGTATGCGAAATAGTTCCGCCGGTATTCTTTTTGCGAAGGACCTCTCCTTGTTTCTTCGCAATATACTTAGATAACTTGTCATTCTTCTCATTAAATCGGCAACCATACAAATAGGAGCCCAGATTACTAAGAAATTCTTTTCTTACAATGATACCGGATATACTAAGTATTAAATTATTATCCTTCAGTTTAAGACGGATGGTACGCTCAACATCAATGTCTTCCTTTGATATAAAACCGACACCGGTTTCACTGATATCCTTTATTAAGACAGACAACGCAATAGGCCCGGAAGCGGAGTTGACATAGAGCGGCATATCCTCACCGATATACATCCGATAGGAATCACGACGGTTAAAAGGCTTTCCGTCACCATAAATATCAATCTTATGATAAATAATGCCGTCATATTTCACGAGCTTTATATCAACCTTCTCCCATAGAAAAAGCTTTCCCTCACTTACATATAGAAAGTTAATTTGACAGCTTTCCGAGAACCCAATCGTTTGTTCATTTACCTTTATGGGTGAAATCAAAATAGAGTTGCCTACGATATGAGCAACTTCACTTTTGAAAGTAACCGTCTTACCGTTACATCTGACTTCTACTTCCATCAATCCACCTTTTGCAATTGAATCAACGTGCAAAACAGCACCTCCCCAATGTAATTTTTGTATTTCCAGTATATAACAAATTATATGCAAATACAACAAATAATACAGCAAGCGTTCGCCAACAGCTTCTATAATTCGCGGTTAATCGAAGGGTTGCTTTGCTGTTGACAGAAAATAGAATGAAGGTATAATTAGTTTTATGAATGTCAGGATTAAGATAGCTTATGTAAGGAGGTGTATGCAAGGTATGGTTATTAATTTCTTTATGCCTACCAAAGTAATTATGTCGGAGGGGTGCATACAGAAAAATGCTGAACTATGCAAGGACTACGGAAAGAAAGCCTTGATTGTTACCGGTGCTAGCTCTGCAAAGGTATGCGGTGCTTTGCAGGATGTAACAATGGCCTTACAAAGTCAAGGAATTGAATTTGATATCTATGACAGGATCAGAAGTAATCCTACCATAACCGGTATTTATGAAGGTGCAGAATTTGCTAAGAAAACAAGGGCAGAATTTATCATAGGAATCGGCGGTGGCTCACCAATGGATGCGGCGAAAGTAATTGCCCTTCTGGCAATTCAGGAGCTTAGTGAAGAGGAGCTGTTCTTAGGCAAATATGGTGAACGGGCGCTGCCCATTATATTGATACCGACGACTGCAGGAACAGGGTCAGAGGTAACCCCGTATGCGATTTTAACGAATGATATGAAGCAAACGAAGACTAGTATAGCATCACCGCTGCTTTTTCCGAAGATAGCTTTTCTGGATGCCAGATATACGAAAAGCCTGCCGATGCTGACTACCATCAACACCGCCTTGGATGCTTTATCACATTCCATTGAAGGTATGCTTACTGTTCGAGCTTCTGTTGTCAGCAACGCTTTGGCTATCGAAAGCATCAGTCGTATTAGGCAATGCCTTGGCAGTCTTTCGCCAAGTCCGGTTGTAAGTACAAGCAAGAAGCTTTCCATCGATATCAGAGAAAAGCTTCTTTATGCATCCATGCTGGCAGGAATGGTGATTACTCATACCGGAACGACCGTTGTACATCCTATGGGCTATTGTCTGACATACTTTAAGAATATAGATCATGGCAGAGCGAATGGTCTGATACTTCCGAGCTTTCTTCGTTTTATTGCCAAGCATGATGCCGAAGTGGTTAAGAAAATATTAACCGCTGCAGGAGTAGCTTCTCTGGATGAGTTCGAAGCAATATTCCTGCGTCTTCTTGGGGAAAGAGAGCAAATCACGGCAAAGGAATTAGAGCGCTATGTGGCAATCGCTTCCAAGGCAAAAAATGTGACCAATTCCAAAGTGATACTGACGAAGGAAGATATCGAAAACATATATGCAAGGAGTCTTCCGATCTTATCATAATTTGTAATATTGAAAAGTATTTGAGAAAATAAAATATTGACAAAGCGGTATACCTGCTGTTATTATCGTAGTTAATATGGGCGAAGGGGTTCCGGTGGACTCCCTCGTCTTTTTTTATAAAGAAACAAATTATCAATATTTCTAGAAATTACGAAAGGATAGACGTAAATCTTTATTGTGAATCATATTATAAATTGTAAGGAGTGATGTAGATGAAAAAGTATACCAGAGACGATATTATGAGAATGGTGGAAGAGGATGATGTCGAGTTTATTCGTTTGCAATTTACGGATATGTTCGGTAATCTGAAAAATGTAGCAATCACAACGAACCAATTGGAGAAGGCCCTGGATAATCAATGTATGTTTGACGGATCTTCCATAGAAGGCTTTGTTCGCATTGAGGAGTCCGATATGTATTTGCATCCCGATCTGGATACCTATGTTACTTTTCCCTGGAGACCGCAGCAGGGTAAGGTAGCACGATTGATTTGTGATGTTTATACTATGGATGGCAAGCCCTTTGAGGGTGATCCGAGATATATTCTTCGTAAGACCATAAAGGAAGCAGAAGCAATGGGTTACACCTTTGACGTAGGCCCGGAGCTGGAATTCTTCCTATTTCATATGGAAGAGGATGGACAGCCTACAACCATCACCAACGAGAGAGCGGGATATTTTGATTTAGGACCACTGGATTTCGGTGAAAATGCAAGGCGTGATATGGTACTTACTCTGGAAGAAATGGGTTTAAATGTGGAAGCCTCTCATCACGAGGTAGCTCCTGCCCAGCATGAAATAGATATCAAATACGATGATGCATTAACGACTGCTGACAATATTATGACCTTTAAATTAGTAGCACGTACAATTGCAAAGCGCCATGGACTCCATGCGACCTTTATGCCGAAACCGAAGTACGGGGTAGACGGCTCAGGAATGCATGTTAACATGTCTCTGAAAAAGGACGGGAAGAATATATTTGAAGACCCTTCCGATAAGCTGGGACTAAGCAGGGAAGCCTATTATTTTATCGCAGGTATTATGAAGCATATTGAAAGCATGGCTGTTATCACCAATCCATTGGTTAATTCCTATAAGAGACTAGTTCCTAATTATGAAGCACCGGTTTATGTTGCCTGGTCGGTATCTAATCGCAGTCCGTTAATACGTATCCCGGCTAACAGGGGAGCCTCCACCAGATTGGAGCTTCGTAATCCCGATCCTTCTGCAAATCCTTACCTGACCTTGGCATTATGTCTGGCAGCAGGTCTGGATGGGATTAAGAATAAGCTTACTCCGCCGCAGAGCATCGATTGCAATATATTCGAGATGTCGGAACAGGAGAGGGTACGTCTGGAGGTTCACCGTCTTCCGCTTAATCTTTGCGAAGCAATCGCTAATCTTGAAAATAGTGATTTTGTGAAAGGCGTATTAGGGGAGCACATCAGTAAGAAATATATTGAGGCAAAGAAGGTTGAATGGGAGGATTACAGGACTCAGGTTACTAAGTGGGAATTGGATCAGTATTTATATCGTATATAATCTGTTACTTCACGTTATATATTAAGAGGAGAGAACGGAGGTGAACAGATGTGTTTAGCATAATAGTGGGCTTCCCAAAGCTGGAAGATGCAAATAGTATTAAGAACTTATTGATAAGAAACGGATACAATGTCAGCGATTCCTGTACCTTAGGCTCTCAGATTGTCAGCCATGCCAATGATTTGGATGAAGGCATCGTTGTATGCGGATATCGTTTTTCTGATATGCATTACAGTGAGCTCTATAATTATCTGCCTAAGGGTTTTGAAATGCTTATGATTGCTTCTCCTGAGAAGCTGGAATATTGTCAGAATAATATCGTCTGTTTACCAATGCCGATTAAAACCCATGATTTACTCAATACCCTTCAGATGATGTCGTATCAATATCAACGCCGGAAGAAGAAGGAAAAGGATAGACCGAAGGAAAGATCGGATGAGGAAAAGGCAATGATTAAAAAGGCTAAGCTGATATTAATGGATCGGAATAACATGAGTGAAGAAGAAGCACATCGTTATCTTCAGAAGACAAGTATGGACAGTGGTACGAACCTGGTAGAGATGTCCGAGATGGTGCTTAAAATGTTTTATCAGTGATATAAACAGCTTCAGCGTGAATACTGCTGTTTTGAGGGCTTATATAATCCGTAATGGGATGTATAGGCTCTTTTTGAATACATAATTCATAAAATGTCTGCGAAGCCAACTTTTTTGAATACATGATTAATGAAAGCCTGCAGGGCTGGCTTTCATTAATATAAGCAGAGGATAGTGCTAATTATCTTGTGATTTGTGCTGTATAAAAAAAGATGTCTTTACCGGCAGACCGGTTTTTGTTATAATATCAATCATTGAAAATTCCTTAATAACATGAAAAATTTATTTTCATACAGTAGCTAAACTGCAAAAAGAAAGGTTGGTATTGATATGAAATTTACAAAGATGCAGGGTTGTGGCAATGATTATGTCTATGTCGATTGCACAAAGGAGATTATTGACCATATACCGGAGACAGCGATTAAGGTAAGCGACAGACACTTCGGGATTGGTTCCGATGGTCTAATTCTGATCAGGCCTTCACAAATAGCGGATTTTTGTATGGACATGTATAACAATGACGGTTCCAGCGGAAAAATGTGTGGTAACGGTATCCGCTGTGTGGCAAAGTATGTCTATGATTATGGTTTAACCGATAAAAAGCAGCTTAGAATTGAGACCCTAAGCGGGATTAAAGTTTTGGATTTAACGGTTGAGGAGGGGAAGGTAACCTGGGTCACAGTGGATATGGGAGCACCGATCACGCAGGCGGCGTTAATCCCTGTGATTTCCGAAAAGGAGCTTCTGATCAATGAGCCGATTAACGTAGGGGAGCAGATCTATGAGATAACCTGTGTATCGATGGGGAATCCTCATGCGGTCGTATTCGTTGAGGATACTGATTCTCTGCCTCTTGAGGTAATTGGACCAAAATTTGAGCATCATGAGATGTTTCCGGAGAGAGTAAATACGGAATTTATTCAGCTTATCGATCGCAGTCATATTAAGATGCGTGTGTGGGAACGCGGCTCAGGGGAGACACTTGCCTGCGGAACCGGCGCCTGTGCCAGTGTGGTGGCCTGTATCCTGAACGGCTACACAGATCATGAGGTTACAGTGAGCTTATTAGGTGGAGACCTGAAGATTCGATATGATGAGAAGCTGAATACAGTATTCATGACCGGTCCGGCAGTGAAGGTATTTGACGGAGAGATAGATCTTTAGAACGATGTTGAGGATACTATGTGAAAAGTATATTTCTGCAAGATTTGTCTTGTATAATGTTGCATTTTGAGTTATAAATATAATAAAGTTTAAGAGGATGTCAGAGCTTAGCAATAAGGATGATGTTCCATCGGAAAGGTTGGTTAGATATATGTTCAAGATTAATGAGAATTATCTGAAGTTACCGGGAAGCTATCTGTTTTCCACCATCGGTAAGAAGGTGAAGGAATATAGCGAGGCAAATCCGGATAAGAAGATCATCCGTCTTGGTATCGGTGATGTTACGCTTCCGTTAGCACCGGCAGTGATCGGTGCACTTCATACTGCCGTCGATCATATGGGAGTAAAGGATACCTTTAAGGGATATGCTCCGGACCTTGGTTATGAATTTTTGCGTAAGGCTATCGCAGATCATGATTTTAAGACCCGTGGTGTGGAGCTTTCGGTTGATGAGATATTTATCAGTGACGGAGCTAAGAGTGACTCCGGTAATATCCAGGAAATCTTTGATGTGAACAATAAAATTGCGGTATGCGACCCGGTATATCCGGTTTATGTAGATTCGAATGTAATGGCAGGCAGAACAGGAGATTATCTTGCGGACAGCGGAAAATGGACGAATGTAATCTACATGCCTTGTACCAAGGAGAATAATTTTGCTCCTGAGCTTCCGACCGAAACTCCGGATATGATATATCTATGTTTTCCGAATAATCCAACAGGCTCTACTATTAATAAGGATGCTCTTCAAAAATGGGTTGATTATGCGAACAAGGTGGGTGCAGTTATAATTTATGATGCAGCTTATGAAGCATATATTTCAGAGGATAATGTTCCTCATACAATTTATGAGTGTGACGGAGCCAAGACCTGTGCCATCGAGCTTCGCAGCTTTTCAAAGAATGCAGGCTTCACCGGTACCAGACTTGGTTTTACTGTAGTTCCGAAGGAATTAAAGTGCGGCGATGTATCCCTGAACAGTCTCTGGGCAAGAAGACATGGAACCAAGTTCAATGGGGCTCCTTATATTACACAGTATGCCGGAGCCGCAATCTATACAGAGGAAGGCAAGAAGCAGACCAGGGAACAGATTGCTTATTACATGAATAATGCTAAGGTGATCCGTGAAGGCTTACATTCTGCCGGCTACTGTGTATCCGGTGGTGTGAATGCTCCTTATATTTGGCTTGAGGTTCCGAAGGGCATGACCTCCTGGGAATTCTTCGATCATCTCTTAACTCGGGCTAATGTAGTAGGAACCCCCGGTTCCGGCTTTGGTCCCAGTGGGGAAGGTTACTTTAGATTAACTGCCTTTGGTACTTACGAGAGTACTCTTGAAGCAATCGAGAGAATTAAGAAGCTATAGACAAGGCTAAATTCTTAGTAATTGACCAATTAAAGCCTGTAAATTGGCATTTTTGAATACATGAGTAAAATAGGGCTATGTAGGATAACAGTATCTTATGTAGCCTTTTTCACATGCTAATGTGAGCGATATGAATAATACATATTATCTCACAATAAGGATTCCTGCTTACATAGATGGGATCATAATGTGTTAGAAAATGGCTGACTGACGCAGATATGAGATAGTTTAATATCCTGTAATATTATCATGCAATAGAGTAATTTAATCATTTTTGTAAAAATGATCAAATTGAATTGACAATGATATAATTGAAATGTTATTTTAATTATATCATAAAAATAAAAATGATTAAATTAAGATTTGGGATGAGGTAATTAAATGCGTGAATACGATTATAGCAAAAAATGGACGTCATTATTAACTCCAGATATTGTTACTTTACTAACCAGAATACATGAATTTAAAGGTGAACAAACATTATTTATAGAGGCACATTCTGATACATTGACAGAATTGATTGAGATAGCCAAGATCCAAAGTACAGAAGCATCTAATAAAATTGAAGGAATATATACATCAGATGAGCGATTGAAGAAAATAGTGCAGGATAAGACTGTACCGAAAACAAGAGATGAGCAGGAGATTGCTGGTTATAGGGATGTGCTTAATACGATTCATAATAATCACGACCATATTCCGCTGAAATCATCAATAATACTGCAACTTCATAGAGATTTATATAGATTTGGGGGATTGGAAACCGGTGGAAAATATAAGAATTCCGATAATGTAATTGCAGAGATTGATAGTAAAGGAAATAAGAAACTCTGCTTTGAACCGGTAGCCGCATGGGAAACGCCTGCATCCATAGAGAAGCTATGCAAAGCATATGAAGATATTATGAGCACAGAAAAAGTGGATCCATTGTTAATTATACCTATGTTTGTGCTTGATTTTCTGTGTATACATCCTTTCAATGACGGGAATGGCAGGATAAGTCGTCTGATATCATTACTGCTTTTATATCGATCCGGATATATCGTAGGTAAATATATCAGTATTGAAAAAATTATTGAAGCGACAAAAGAAACTTATTATGAGGCATTACAAAAAAGCTCTTTACATTGGCATGAAGAGAAAAATGATTATGAGCCATTTGTCAAATATACACTTGGAGTTGTAGTAAAAGCTTATCGAGAATTTTCTTCCAGAGTAAAGCTATTAACTACTAGTGGGATGTCGAAGCCGGATCGCATTTGTGAGCTTATCAAAGATAATTTAGGGAAGATAACGAAGACAGAGATAATGCAAAAGTGTCCTGATATTAGTCAGATAACAATACAAAGAACACTAAATGATTTGCATAAAAAGGGCAAAATAATCAAGATAAGTGGAGGAAGATATACTTCTTACACTTGGAATAGAGAAGATGAATAATATGATGATAGGAGATTTGAAAATATTGATGGAAGTACATTGAAATGGTCTGTATTTCATAATTTTTCAGTAGGAAGAATGTTTTCCGTTGTTATTAAATATTTTGCGTTATAGGGATTGACATTTTTCAATCTCTATATTATTATAATCACATACACCCCCCAGGGGTGGGGTAACTAAGTTGTAATTCCACTAGTAAGGAGTGATGATATGAATAACAAATTTAATATAACGGGCATGTCCTGTTCGTCTTGCTCTACAGCAATCGAGCGAAGCGTAGGAAAGCTGCAGGGGGTTCAGTCCGTGAATGTGAATTTACTGTCAAATAGTATGTCTGTGGATTTTGACGAAGCTATTCTGAATAGAGAGAAGATCATTGAGGCAGTGGTTGCTGCCGGATATGGTGCTTCGGATTTCTCAAGAGAAAGCTCTATTCATAAGAATACAGAGAAGGTTAATCCTATAGAGCAGGAGCAGAAGGAGATGAAGACAAGAATAATTGTATCCTTTGTGTTTCTCTTACCCCTTCTCTATCTATCCATGGGACATATGCTTCATCTTCCGCTTCCTATGGCTGTCATGGGTGACGAGAATGGAATAACCTTCGCCTTTACTCAGTTATTGTTGACCTTACCGATCCTATATATTAACCGTAAATATTATCAAGTCGGCTTCAAAACCCTATGGCATCGCTCTCCGAACATGGACTCGCTTATTGCCATCGGATCCGCAGCAGCGGTAATCTACGGCATGTTTGCCATCTACCGTATCGGCTATGGATTGGGACATGGTGATCTGGAGATGGTAAAGCATTACATGCACGATTTATATTTTGAGTCTGCAGGTACCATTCTTGCTCTGATCACTTTAGGAAAAT
>JAEZKL010000047.1 GCA_023415475.1 Bacillota bacterium
GGAATCCATCCCAAATATCATCAGGCTAAAGTTGTTTGCAACTGCGGTAACGAATTTGTAACAGGATCAACGAAGGAAGATATCCACGTAGAAATCTGCTCCAAGTGCCATTCATTTTATACTGGACAGGTTAAGGCAGCTGCTGCTCGTGGTGCAATTGATAAATTCAACCGTAAGTATGGTTTAGGCCAGGATAAATAATTAATAGAAGTATTACTGTTAATTATCATTTATGCTTGTAAATTAGACAATTTAAACATTAAAAATTGGGTTGAGGTATACTTCCTCAGCCTATTTTTAAATACTTGACTTATATAATTATCGTAGAAACCGATTCGTAAATGCGGGGTGCTATATTCTATATTAATGATTTAATTAAGAAAACTGGTTTTTATTGGTTTATTATGATATATTACATATAGTACTGTTGGTATATTACATGATACAGAATACGAGTTTAGAGAAAGGTTCGGGTGCTAAAATGAAACCATCGGGAATTGGGGGCATGGCCGTAATGGAAGGCGTTATGATGAAGAACAAAGACATCTACGCCGTTGCCGTACGTAAGCCGGATAATGAAATTACAGTAGAAACGAATACTCATAAAGATTTTGCCGATAAGGTAAAGCTTTTTAGGCTGCCGATATTTCGTGGAATGCTGGCTTTTGTAGATTCTATGATTATTGGTGTGAAGGTATTGAATTATTCCGCCAGCTTCTTTGATGATGAGGAGGATGCCCAGACCGGCAAGAAGAAAGATAAAAAGTCAAGAATAGAAGATGATGACTTTATTGTTGAGGAAGTAGCTGCTCCGCATAGTGAGCAGGACGAGATCGCCAGTACTAAGACCGTCGATAATAAGAAATCAGATAAATTTAATACATTGCTCATGGCATTAGCCGTATTAATCTCCATTATTATGAGTGTTGCTTTATTTATGGTGCTTCCTGTTCTTATAACGAATCTCTTTACCAGGTTCATCGAGAATCAATATGTTGTCTTATTCATAGAAGGAATTATTCGTCTGGCCATCTTTATCGGATATGTGCTCCTTGCCTCAAGAATGAATGAGATTAAGAGAGTATTCATGTATCATGGTGCCGAGCACAAGACGATTAATTGTCTTGAGAACGGGTTTGAGCTGACGGTTGAGAATGTCAGATGGCAGTCAAAGCAGCATAGGCGCTGCGGCACCAGCTTTATGCTTTTGGTTATATTGATCAGCTTGGTTTTCTTTATGTTTATGCCTGTCGACAATCTTATATTAAAGATATTGTCCCGAATTATTCTGGTACCCTTTATTGCAGGAATATCGTATGAATTCATCCGTCTTGCCGGAAAGAGTGAGAATAAATTGGTTCAAGTCCTCAGCCAGCCTGGATTATGGATGCAAGGTCTTACTACAAAGGAACCGGATGATTCGATGATAGAGGTAGCAATTCAAAGTGTCAGTGCGGTATTTGACTGGAAGGAATTCCTGACAACCTTTGCAGATACTCAAAATAAGAAGCCTGCGGCAAAAGGAAATAAAACGAAACAGGTCGCAGCTCAGCAAGCTGCAGCAAAGCAAGCTGACACAAAGAAAGCTGTCGCAAAGCATGCTGACACAAAGCAAGCGGACACAAAGAAAGCGGATATAAAGTCGGTTGCTGATAAGAATACAAAGGTGAAAAACCAACCATCGGTAAGTAAGCCGGTTACTAAGAACAATGGGAATAAAGCCCGTACAGAGGTTAAACCTCAGGTTGGAGGATTGGCTTATACCGGTAAGGTTGAGAGTAATAAGAAGGCTTCTGCAGAAGTGACAAAACAGGAAGTGGAAGAGCCTCGGGTTGAAGCTTCTGCTGATAAGCAGCATACGGAACCCCATAATACCATAGGACGCAACAAGGGCATGGCTCAGGTTACCTTTAAGCCGAACATTAAGGTAAAAGAGGATGAAGAGGATGATGAGATTTTAAAGGCTCTTGATAAGTTCTTTGATGATAAGAAAAATAATTAGCGTAACGGTATTTCGAGCTGCATAAAGATGCAGCATGGGGTATTAGTGAGTATGCATATAATGGTTTTAGCAACGGGTTTGTGAGGAATGTGAATGAGCACTTATAAGCAATTACTACAGACCGGACGTGAATTACTGAAGCAGCAGGGAATAGCAGATGCCGATGTGGATGCATGGTATCTGCTCGCCCATGTTATTAAGATGAATCGGACGGATTTATTATTGAAGGGTGAATTGTCGGTAGAAGAGGAAGCGAGGCAGCAATATCTTGAGCTGCTTCACCAGCGGGCTGCTCATATACCTCTGCAGCATATTATCGGAACCCAGGAATTCATGGGCATGGAATTTGAAGTAAATCGGGATGTTCTAATTCCCAGACAGGATACTGAGACTTTAGTGGAAGAAGTTTTAAAATACTGTGAGAATAAATCGGTACTTGATATGTGCACAGGCTCCGGCTGCATCATAATCAGCCTTGCAAAGCTTGGGAGGTTAGGACCTGCGGTTGGTGCCGATCTCTCCGAGAAAGCGCTTAAGGTTGCCTCCAAAAATGCGGATAAGCATAAGGTGAAGGTTGAACTATTACAAAGCAATCTGTTTGACTGTATACAAGGAAGCTTTGATATCATAGTATCCAATCCGCCGTATATCCCTACTGGTGATATTGAAGCTTTGATGCCGGAGGTAAGGGATTTTGAACCTAAAATGGCCTTGGATGGAAGCGGCGACGGACTTAAGTTTTATCGATGCATCAGTAAAGGTGCGAAGGAGCATCTAAATCCGGGTGGTTTGATTTTTTACGAAATAGGATATAATCAAGGTGAAGCTGTTAAGGAAATCTTAGAGGAGGAAGGTTTTACCGATGTAATAATAAAGAAGGATCTGAGTGGACTTGACCGCGTGGTAGCGGCAAGAAGATCATAATTGATATGGAGGAATTATTAATATGTTTGATAAGTTAGAGGACCTTCTGATTCGTTTTCAGGAAATTGAAGATGAGATGATGAGCCCCGATGTCTTGAATGATCAGAATCATTATAAGAAGCTTCGTAAGGAGCATTCTGATCTGGGCGAGATCGTTGAAAAATATAAGGAATATAAGTCGAATCAGAAAAGTATAGAGGATAGTCTTGCACTTCTGGAGGAAGAAAGCGATGAGGAGATGCGCGAACTTGCAAAGGAAGAACTGAATGAGTGTAAGCAAAGGATTCCTAAGCTGGAAGAGGAGCTTAAGATTTTGTTGCTTCCTAAGGATCCCAATGACGAGAAGAATGTAATCGTAGAAATCAGAGGCGGCGCCGGTGGTGATGAAGCGGCATTATTTGCGGCGGAGCTATATCGTATGTATGTAATGTATGCGGAACGCTACCGATGGAAGATTGATGTCATGAACATGAACGAGAACGGAATTGGCGGCTACAAGGAAGTAATCTTCATGATTAACGGTAAAGGTGCTTATTCGAAGCTTAAATATGAGAGTGGTGTACATCGTGTACAGCGTGTTCCGGTAACAGAATCCGGCGGACGTATTCATACTTCTACCTCTACAGTAGCAATTATGCCGGAGGCAGAAGAGGTTGATGTTGAGTTGGACCTGAACGATTGTAAGTTTGATGTATTCCGCTCCTCCGGTAATGGTGGACAGTGTGTCAATACCACAGACTCAGCAGTTCGTTTGACTCATATTCCTACGGGTATTGTAATCTCCTGTCAGGATGAGAAATCGCAGCTAAAGAATAAGGATAAGGCAATCCGTGTTCTGCGTGCAAAGCTTTACGACCTGGAATTAGAGAAATCCCGTAATGCAGAAGCGGAAGCGAGAAAGAGCCAGGTCGGTACCGGTGATCGTTCCGAGAAGATCAGAACCTACAACTTCCCTCAGGGACGTGTAACCGATCATAGAATCAACTTAACCATGTATCAGATCGATAAGGTAATGGATGGAGATCTGGATTTTGTCATTGACAGCCTGATTGCAGCTGATCAGGCAGCGAAGCTGAGTAATTTACAGGAATAGAATGAATTATATAAAGTATAATTCATTCTTAGAAGTTTGTGTCTGCAGTATTCCAAGTGTGTGAAACACACTTGGAACAAACTAATTCAAAAGGCAGGTAATATAGACAAACTAACACAAAGGTAAGTATAATATAGTTTTTATAACATGATGTTATGTGAGGTTAATAATGAAACAGAAGACAGTCATCAGCAGTATGAGTAATGCCCAGGTGAAGAATCTGACCTTGCTGCAGAAGAAAGCGAAGGAAAGAGAAGAACAGGGAGTGTTTGTCATCGAAGGCATAAAGATGTTCGAGGAAGCCAGAGAAGCGAAGCTTCTCAAGAAGGCTTATGTATCTGAGAACTTTTATGAAGAGATGCATCGTGAAAAGCCGGAATACTTTGATGATATGGAATATGAGATATTCACTGACCACGTATTCAGAGAGACTTCCGAGACAAAAACCCCCCAAGGAATTATGGGAATGGTGGCTATGGCTCACTATCAGCCGGAAATTATATTATCGAGGCCGGACGCTTGCCTGCTATTATTAGAGGACATCAGGGACCCGGGTAATCTGGGAACTATGATACGAACAGCGGAAGGAGCCGGTGTGACGGGAATTATTCTCAGTGATTCTTCTGTGGATGTATATAACCCGAAGGTAATCAGGGCG
>JAEZKL010000013.1 GCA_023415475.1 Bacillota bacterium
GTGTTATAGTTGTCTTTGTATCCTCTTCGGGAGCCTTAGTAGGTTGTTCCTTTGGTGTCGGGGTAGGTGTATTCGTAACGGTGGGGGTAGGCTCTTTGGTTGTCAGGTAGGCAGACATGATATAACAGGTGGAATGATTGAATTCTACCTTACTCCACTCCTTGCCGATACCAATCCTCTTTATCGCTCCTCCTGTCTCTAATATGGCAATGGCATTATTGTCCTTGGTGGTATGATTTGATCGTATTTTTACATTTGCGGTCGCATACACAGTCTCATCAACCTCTTCAAAGCTCTCCTCGAAAGCATCCTCTACCTCCGCTAAGGGTTCTTCAGGCAGGGTTGTAGCCGAAGGACTAGAACCCTCGGTTACCTCGGGTAATACTTCCCCGGAATCCAAGGCTTGATTATCCTTCGTTGAGGCATTTTGGTTATTAAAAGTATCATGATTCATTGATATAACAATGTCCTCCTTTTTGCAACCGATCAGACTAAAGCAAAAAAGAAGAATCATTAGCAAAGAAAATAGTCTGTGTATGGTCTGTGCCATAGGATTCCCCTCCCTCTTTCGTAGTGAATATAAATAAAACTATGTAACCTGGCATTATGTAAATGTAGAAAAATCATTTATTAACATTTTACTACATTCTTTGTAAAAGTAAAACAGATATTCGTTCATGAGATTGGTCACTGCAGAAAACAGAATAGCATAAATCGATGGGAACAAATAATTTTTGTTGTTTCCTTTTCGGAATAATGGTAAGATATATGGTGCGAAATGGAACACAATATAATGAACAAGCTATGGCTGAAATATAACCCGGAAAAAGAGTATGCAGAGAGTACCGCTGCATTAAGATTTTTGTGATGTTAGAAAGGACGTTATTACATGAATTATGATATGCTTGAAAAAGTAATATGTGATGCGATCAAGGAAGAGCAAATCAAGCTGGGCTATGAGAAGGAGACGATCCGACTGTATTATCCGATGCGTTCTCTTGCACATATTTTGGAGGAGGATATTACAGAGATAGGAAGAATGGATGCTGCACTTACTGCTTTTGCAGATAAGGTATATAATAAGTTAGGAAAGGTACAGATCAGTCATGACGGGGATCGGTATTGTATCCTGATACCACCGGCAGGAGCTGCTTATGTAAATGATAACTATGCCGACAATCCTTTTCTGGTAACCTTCATTGATACCATAAGAAAACATGATTGCACTCTGGAACAGATTCTGGAAGTGTTCCGGAGTTTTTCTGATCAGGTGGTATGTGAAAAAAGTGAAACAGATGAATTTGACTATGTCATATATTTTAAGGATAGTTTGATTGATGATTATCGCTACTGTATCAAATTTGATTATGGTCATACCAGCTATCACCGATTCTCTGTGAAGGATTTTAATTATTTATTAGAGGATAGCCAAATGATCGTTAATGAAGAGCTGACAGAACAGACACCTTCTGAAGAAGAAACGATTGATCTGACCAGAGAGGAAGAGTACCAGCGCTGTGTAAAATTAATGAAGGCGATCCGTTGCATGACAGTTTGCAATGATAAGCTTGATATGTATAAGAAGGTTACGAAGCAATTCAAGGCTATGGAAGATTATAAGGACTGCGCCCAGCTTGTAGAGGAATGTAAGCTATTAGCTAAGGATACCAAGAAGAAGATTAAGAAGAAAATCTATAAGAATGCCTTGACTATAAAGGATACTGCAAAATGCGCCGCGGATTATAAGAAGGCTGCAGAGGAATTTCGTAAAATCAGTGGTTATAAGGATGCGGATGACCTGGCAGGTGAGTGCGATACATTAATTCTTCGTACCGAAAAACGAATGATTCGGCAACGTCTACTCGGGTTATGCCTGATTGGAATTATTTTAGTAGCGGTGATAGCGATCGCCATCCTATGGATTTTAAGCTAGCTGTCTGAGAAGTAAACAGGTCTTTGTCAACCCTTTTGGGGCTGGCAAAGACCTGTTTCAGCTTGTACATCTATTCCTCCTATGAATTATTCATTTTCTGTTACTGATACAACACATCGAACCTTGGTTCCGTCTTCACTGGCATACACGTATGCACGGCCCTTCTGCCAGGCTGTAATGGTCCCGTCAGAGGATACGGACAGTATATTCTCATTGCTGGTAGTCCAGGCAACCGGATTACCGGAGGATACGGTAGCAACGAGATTCGCTGTTGAGCCTACCGTAAGATCAAGTTCAGTCTCATTCAATCGGATAACAGGCGGTTCCACAATTACCTCACAGCTCTTGGAAACGCCATCGACGGTAGCCGTAATAACAGCAAATCCATGCTTCATAGCAGTGACAGAGCCGTTCTCATCGACCTTGGCCACACTTGATTTATTGGATTTCCAGGTGGGATTGACATGGGAGGATACGGTGGCTACCAGCTTGGCAGTATGACTGCGGTACAATTTGATCTTGGATTGGCTCAGACGAATGGTTGGTTTCTTAACTGTAAGGATACAAGTCTTTGAGATGCCATCCGCAGTAGCAGTTATCGTAGTCTCTCCCGGCTTGATACCGGTGACATTGCCATTATCATCAATTATGGCAACACTTTTCTTACTACTCTTCCAGGAAACCGCAGAGGAATTTGAGGTAGAGGCCGACAATCGATAGGTATCGCCCCGCTCCAGGGATAAACTGGTATCACTGATAGTAAGCAATGTCTTGTTAACCGTTACCCTGCAGGAGGCTTCCCCGTTCTTTATTTTGGCGGTTATCGTTGCTGTTCCGGCTTTCTTAGCTGTGATTTTGCCATAGGTATTTACGGAAGCAATCGAAGAGGAGCTGCTTTTCCAGGAAGGCATATCCCCATTTGTTGTAACGGCTATGATATATAGCTCATCGCCGATATCCATAGTGGCCTTATACTGCGACAAGAGAACAAACTCAATCGAAGCAGCCTTAGCCGGGTAGGTTTGGGTGGTTGATGAAATAAAGGGAAGCAGACAGCATATCAGAATTGATAGCAAATACTTTTTTGTTCTTGACATAAGATCCTCCATTCTATGGAAGGAGGAACAGATGAGTTTAGAATACAAGCTTTCTTCCATTTTACCATAAAACAGACGCCGATTATATTAGTCAAAACAGAAAAAAATGTCAACTAAACAGGCAATAATAGATAATGTTCAGGCTTTGATAGGCTATATGTACTACAAAACGGGGCAATGATACCCTAAAATAATCCATTCCATCTTCGAATATTCTAATATGAAAATGGAAAGGGAGATCAAATTCTCCTGAATAAGTTACTAATCATATTTTAAAATACTGAAAGGAGAAATTATCATGAAGAGAATTTTATGCTTTATTATTACCTTAGCACTAATCACATCCTCATCTGCAGTTGCATTTGCCAAGCCGATGAAAAATCAAGAGAAGAATCATCAGAAGAATGAAAAGAATTATACCGAGGATCGTGAGTATAAATACGAGTCTTCGAAAGTTATTAAGTATGGAAGATATTCATTACCGATTGATCCGATTACTAAGGGTATGGGAGCTACCGTTACCTATGATAAAACCACGGCGGTACTTACCGTAAAAAAGGATACCACTACTCTGATCATCGATTTTAAGAATAAGAAGGTAACTCTAAATGGAGTCGAGGATACTAAGTCCGGTATTTTTACTGCTAAGAACGATAAGAAGAGAACAGTCCTAATTAAATACATAGCAAACGCACTTGGCGTAAGAGTGAAGGTAGAGAAAGACAAGGTAAAAATAGAAATTCCGAAGCCCGAAGCTACTAAGCTGGAGGCTCCTAAAAATATCAAAATAACGACATACGGAGCCAATGTGGTTCCAAATACGCTGAACAGCACAACCTTATATTTTAATGTAACCGCCGATATTAAGCCAGATCAGGCAGTCGGAGGTAAAGCTGAGCTTTATGTTAATTCGAGTCTTGTCGCAACAACCTACGTGACCACCGCAACCGGTTCTGCGATTACCTTTACAACCTCCGATGCAACACCGACAAATGAAGAGCTAAGAACCCTCGTTCCGGAAGGCGGCGATGTAACAATTAAGCTTTATAATTCAGAGAATAAGATGGTTCAAAGTAAAGCAGAGGTGAAGCTTACCGTTGATTATGTTGCACCTGTGTTAACCTCAGTGACGAATGCAATTTATCATGAGGAGGACGGCGAACTCTATCTGGTAGCGGTAGGAGCAGGAAATCCAAATGATACCATAGACATATCAAAGCTGTCCTTATATGACGCAGCACTGGGAAGGTCATATCAATTAACAAGCGGTGAGAAGGGATCAAGGGGAACTGTTATCAGTGCAACATCACTTATGATTTCACTGGGTGAGACTGACCGTTTCGGTATTAAAGGCTTTGGAACCTCTACCCTTAACCTGACCATCGCACCAGGTTCGCTGGTTACCGATAAAGCAGGAAACGTTTCAACACCTACAGTTACTCCGATCATTCTTCCTGTTATTATCATTCGATAATAATTGGAAAACTTACCGATACTAAGATAACGAATATAACAAAAAGGCACCCGGTTCTCTATGAGCCATCCCCTGCCTAACGCAGGGGTGACCCACAGAGAACCGAGTGTCTTTTTTGATGTCAGCATATCCTAACGAAAAAAAGAGATAAACATTTTATTATCACATCTTGGGAACCTTCTGTGAATATATATCAATAGCACTTATTCATGACAAGTGAATTGGTTTACCAATTCATCTTGTTAAGTAATCTAAAGTTCTTCTTATTGGAGTGATAGAGTCTTCGAAATACCTTATACCCATTATCATATAATTCAAGATGAAGGGGGTTTGGTGTAAAGGTATCTGAAACAGTGATGAAATCGTTTGCCTGCTCCAGAGATTGAATAACGCCCAGACCTACGGCGGCTACAATAGCGGCACCAATGGAACCGACATTCTGTGGACTTGGTACTGTCTCTATAGTGCGGTTCGTTATGTCGGCAAGAATCTGGCAGGTTAATAAGGACAAAGCACCGCCTCCGACAAATCGAATAGTGCGGGAGGTTGTTACCTTATGCTCCTCAGCTTCCAGCATCCAGCGCATATGATAACAGACACCCTCTAGCACGGACCGGATTAACTGCGTCTTTCCGGTATCCAGACTAATGTTGAAGAACATCCCCCGAACCAGTGAATCTTCAAAGGGACAGCGGTTACCATGAAGCCAGGGGGTGAAGATAACACCGTGACTTCCGGCCGGTATCTGATCTATGGTGTGCATCATATAATCATATAGACTGGTATAGATGACCTCGTGAGCTTCGGTAACATTCTTTTTCTCCAGATAAATATCAATTTCATCCAGGGCAAGATGATCCTTGACCCATTCCAGGCATTTTCCGGCAGTCTCCAACTCGGCAAAATAATTATATAGGCCTTTCCGTGCTCCGACCACCGCTGCAATCATTGAGCTGGTATCAACCATCGGTTTTTTTACCACGGTGGATACCCAGCCGGAGGTACCACAATAGATGTGAGTGCTTCCTTCCCTCACTGCTCCCGCACCGATGCCGATTAAGGAAGCGTCTCCGCCGCCTCCATAAACCGGTATCCCTTCGGCTAGACCCAGAGCACCTGAAGCTGCCAGGGTTAAACAGCCGGCTTGTTCGGTGGCTTCAATCACCCGGGGCATATGCTCGTAGTTTACGCCGAACATCTTACACATACTTTTGCTAAAACCCTCATGGCCTTTTCTCGTATCATAGAGGAGAGTGGCAAAAGCAGAATCGGTAGTCATAACAAATTCGCCGGTGCATCGGTGTATGAGATATTCCTTTACGTCCAGCCATTTATGTACCCGGGAAAAGCATTCCGGCTCATGATGTTCCACCCATTTATATTTCCAAACCGGATCTTTGACACTGGCAGCAACAGCCTTGGTGATATACAATGATTTCAGTAATCTGATAACATTGCATCCGGCAACCTGGAGACCGTAGGCAAGACCCTCCCGTAATTCCCCGGTTGCACGCTGATCCATATAGCTCATCGCCGGTCGGACAGGGACACCGTTCTTATCTACCAGAACCAAGCCCTGCATCTGGGAACAGAAGGAGATACCTCTGATCGTGCTGGGAGGAACCTTCGCGGCAGCTAAAACCTGCTTTGTGGTAACACACATCGCCATCCACCAATCCTCCGGATTCTGCTCTGCACCGCCATTCGTCAATAACTGCAAAGGATAAGCCATTCCGGCATATTCAATGAGCTTTATCTTATCTTCGACTAGAAATAAGCAGGTTTTCACCGCTGTAGTACCTACATCATAAGCAATAATATATGTACTGCTTGTCATAATGACCTCCGCAATTATGAATTGACATAATATTAAGCCCATAAACTAGCTTGCCGGGTGAAAGGAAATGCTATATTCTTTTTACTTTGGTATCTTGGGGGAGAAGGCAGCTTTGATGAATTTCAGGGTTTGCTCGACTACGAAATCATCCTGCTCGAAGACATCTTCTTTTACGTATACCTTAAAACGCTCTCTGTAATAATCACAGGAGTAGGAGAATTGCAGCATCATAAAAATATTATCAATAAGAAAGGCAAACATTTCGGGATCGCAATCCGTTCTTGCTTCCTGCTCACTCTGTGCTTTTCGAATAAGCTCTGCATAAAGCTTGGCGGTTATTGTCTCCATATCTTTGACAACCTCACAGATAATTTTGGAATTACTTTGGGCTGTCATCTCGTAATAAAGTCGTATCATATCGAGGTTTTCTCTGGAATGCTTTTGAATTGCCCGTAGGAGCTTCTCGACCTTCAACAGAATATCCTCTTCCCCGACGAGGATTGCTTCCAGCGTTACCTTCATGATGGTGGCGCAGTGCTTCACTATGGTTAGAAATAAATCTTCTTTATTTTCAAAATATTGAAAAAGGCTACCGACACTGATTCCCGCCTTACGTGCGATTTTATTGGTGTTGGCATTCATATAGCCATAGGTGGCAAATTCACTAATTGCTGCATCAAAGATCCGATTCCTTTTTTCTTCCGGAATTCGGCCAAATAGTTCGGTCAAATCAATCCCTCCTAAAATATGAGTCATTGCTCATTATTAGTTTAGCATAAATTGTTAAAATTGCAATATCGAAACATTAATTAAAACATTAAATTGAAAAAATTGTAATAAAAAGGTGCCAAATGATTGACATATTATGGCAGAGTGATATAATTATTATAAAAATGAGTGGTCACTCATTTTTATAAAGGATATCGTTAAAGGAGGATATAGAATGGATACCAGATATGCAATTTCTAATTACCCCGAGGCTGATAAGATCAATCTGGAATTGAATGAACTGATTGCTAAGCCTATCTCCACCATTAAGCCGGAGGCTTTGGCAGCCTACGAAACGGAATATTTCGATAAAAAATGTGCGAAATCCAAAGAGATGATTACCGAAGCGAAGCAGCTCATACCCGGAGGAGTTCAGCATAATCTGGCCTTCAATTATCCTTTCCCGCTTGTATTCACTAAAGCGGAAGGACCTTATCTATATGATATCGACGGAAACCGCTATTATGATTTTCTGCAGGCAGGCGGGCCTACCGTTCTGGGAAGCAATCCGGAATATGTACGTGATAAGGTGATTGAATTACTGAGAGATTGTGGTCCTTCTACAGGACTTTTCCACGAATATGAGTATAAGCTGGCTAAGCTGATCTCGGATAATATTCCTTCCGTCGAGATGTTCCGTATGCTTGGCTCGGGAACCGAGGCTTGTATGGCCGCAATCCGGGTTGCAAGATTGGCAACGGGGAAAAAGAATGTCATCAAGATGGGAGGGGCCTATCATGGTTGGAGTGATCAGCTGGCCTATGGAATTCGTATTCCGGGATCAAAATGGACTCAGGCACATGGTGTTCCTCATTATATCTTTAAGCATACACAGGAGTTCTTCCCGAATGATTTGAAGGATCTGGAGCGAAAGCTTAGGAGAAACAGCCTCCATGGGGGAACTGCGGCAGTTATGATCGAGCCTATCGGTCCGGAAAGCGGAACCAGAGTAGTTGATAAGGATTTTAATAAGGGTGTGGAAGCACTTTGCAGAAAATACGGTGCATTATTCATATTTGATGAAGTAGTAACTGCGTTCCGTATCGGTATGGCAGGTGCTCAGGGCTACTTTGGAGTATCACCGGACTTGACGGTATTCGGTAAGGTTATCGCTGGTGGTTACCCTGGTGCAGGCGGTCTGGGTGGCAAGAGAGAATATATGAAGTATCTGGCAGCCGGTATCCAGACCGGTGATAAGCATAAGAAGGCATTAATAGGCGGTACCATGGCTGCAACTCCGATCAGCTGTGTTGCAGGGTATTATACACTATCTGAGATCGAGAGAACCAATGCCGCTCAGGTGGCAGGGCGTATGGGTGATCGTCTGACCGCGGGCCTTCAGGCTTTAATCCATAAATACAACCTTCCCTTTGTTGCCTTTAACCAGGGCTCTATCTGTCATCTTGAGACCGTAGGGACTATGCATTTCTCGATTAACTGGTCAAAGCCCTGGACGATACCGAAGGTATTAAAGGAAACAAGTAAGAGAAAGAAAGAGATGGAGCATATGGGCGCGGCATACATGGCAGAAGGTCTGGTTACCCTGGCCGGAAGCAGACTTTATACAAGTGCGGCATATACCGAGGAGATGATCGACGATGCATTATTAAGATTTGAGAGGGTATTTCAGAATATTACCATAAAGCAATAATCATAGATATGCTTACTATGAAGTGAGCGGAAAGGTGGACGATATGCAGGAAGAGCTGGCAAGGCAAACGGTTGTAAATGCAGGTCTGAAGCTCGTAGAAAGCGGGTTAATCGCAAGAACCTGGGGTAATGTAAGCTGCCGTGTAGATAAAGATACCTTTGTGATTACACCGAGCGGAAGACCCTATGAGACACTGAGGCCTGAGGAAATTGTTCTCTGTAAGGTGGAGGATTGCTCTTACGAAGGGGAGATTAAGCCCTCCTCAGAGAAGAAGCTTCATGCTTTACTCTATCAGATGCATCCGGAAATGAATTTTGTAATACATACTCACCAAAAAAATGCATCCATCCTTAGTGCTTCCGGACTTAACAGCATTCCGGTCAAAGGCTATCCGCTCTTGGGAGATGAGGTAAGGATTGCAGAATATGGTTTGCCCGGTACGGCAAAGCTTCGAAAGGGAGTAGAACAAGCTACACTGGGCAGCTCATCCCAGGCAGTAATTATGGCCCACCATGGTGCGGTATGCTTCGGTAAGGATTACGAGGAGACCCTTACCTGTGCCAGACAGCTGGAAGAGGCATGCTACGAGGCTATGGCTTCCGAATATCTTCATCATTCAAAGGATAGAGACTTTGAAGAGGAGAAGCTGTATCAGTATTATATAACCAATAATACAAATCCAAACCTACAGTTACCGAAGGAGCCCTTTGTTACCGGCCGTAGTCATCGGACCTCGGGTGGATTTCTGTATGAGGGACCTGAGGCTAACGAATATGGTTTGTTGGATTCTGTACCCAAGGAAGCCAAACTACATCAAAAAATCTACATAAAAAGACCGGACATCAATTATATCGATCAGGATTTAGCCAGAGCTCTGGTGGCATTTTCCATGACAGGGCTCAAGCTGAAGCCTCTGTTGGATGATTTTGCTCAATTGGTTGGACCGAGTGCCATATGTTCAGAAACAATCGAAGCAAGTGTGGTGGAAAAAGCCTTGAGGGGACGGTACGGTGTGTTACTTCCTGGAGCGGGGGCAATCTGCTGTGCGGCCGGTGAATCGGATCTTCAGGCAGTTGATATCGTGATGGAGAAGAATGCAAAGACACAGATCGGAGCCTGGCTCTTCGGAGGCGGTAAAGCACTCAGCAGCTTTGATTGCAGACTGATGAATTTCGTCTATAAAAAGAGCTATTCGAAAAAGGCAAAGGAAGTATAAGTCATAAAATTGGAGGATCAAAAAGGTGGAAGAGCAATACAAGGTTTTTGGATATCGATGGGTTATTCTTGCAGCCATTGTCCCTATGATACTTTGCACTGAGATGTTCTGGCTGACCTTAGCGCCGATTTCAAGTATGGCTGAGCAGTACTATGGAGTTGGGAGCTTGGAAATTTCTATGTTCAGTACGAGTTATATGATAATGTATATTATCTTCACCCTCCCGGCTTCCTGGGTAATCGATAAATACGGGTTCAGGCAATCCCTAACCATAGGAGCCGTCATTACGGCAGTGTTCGGAATCGGAAGGATGCTGTTTGCCGGTAATTATATGATCGCCTTACTCTGTCAGTTCATGATCGCAATCGGGCAGCCCTTCCTGCTTAATATCTCAACGAAGGTCCCTGCGAATTGGTTCCCGGCCGGTGAACGTTCCATTGCATCGGGAATACTTACTATGGCTCAGTATCTCGGGTTTGTAGCTGCTATGGTAGTATCACCGATTCTGGCACAAAATAATGATATAACCACAGTTTACCAGATATATGCTGTCATTGGCTGCGTCTGCTGTGTTATAGCAATCTCATTTACCAGAGAGCGCCCTAAGATAGCTCCCGGACCGGAAGCAATCAAAGAGGATATCAGTGTAACATCCATGCTGAAGCTGTTTCGAAACCGGAACTTCATCTATGTTCTGGTTATCGTATTCATCTCAATGGGTATTTTTAATACGTTACTTACCTTGATTGAGCCCATTCTTAAACCCCGGGGAATGACCATGGAGGAGGCCGGAATGGTTGGAGCAGTGTTCGTGGTAGCGGGGGTCCTTGGTGCGGTGATTCTACCGATTATCTCGGATAAGCTTCGTCGCAGGACGCCGCTGTTTATCGCTGCGATTGCACTGTTGGTTCCGCTCTATCTGGGACTCACGTATCTGAACGGGGTTACGGTGGTGACTTTGGTGTCTGCTGTTGCGGGCTTTACGGTGATGGGGGTAGCACCGATTCTCTTCCAGCACGGTGCCGAGGTGGCTTATCCGGTGAAGGAAGGAACCTCCTTTGGATTGATTTTACTTATGGGACAGATATCAGGTTCCTTATTTGTGGTATTATTTGAAGCAATAGGCAAGGCCTCCGGTTCGATACAGCTTCCTATGCTAATAATTGTCGCAGCTACGATCCTTGAGGTACCTTTTACTTTGAAAATGAAGGAATCACAGATTTTAATCAATCATTAAATATCATATAATACTACTATTTATTGAATGATTGGGGTGTCAATAGCCATACAAATAACTTGCGTTTGCGAAATGTGCTTTCTATTGTATGGAATTGGTTTTTGTTACTTCAATCATTGTATTGATGTTAACATAGGAAACGAAAAAGGAAAGGGATGTTCAAAGCTGATAGTATCACTCTTCGTGGTTCATATTCATACGAAGCATTGATATGATTGCTTGGAACATCTTTTTCTGCTTCTATAAAGTATAAAAATATCGTATCAATAGCAAAATCATGGTATAATATGTAATAGAAATCTGCTTTACATATTATGGTTATCATTAATAAAGGAGATAAAATATATGATAATTGGGGTTCCGAAAGAAATTAAGAACAATGAGAATAGAGTAGGATTAACACCGGGTGGAGCCAGTGTATTAGTGAAGCATGGGCATGAGGTGTTCATTGAGACTGGTGCTGGCAATGGAAGTGGATTTGCTGACGAGGAATATATATCAGCCGGTGGTCAGATACTTGAGACAGGAGCTTCCGTATATGAAAGAGCTGATATCATTGTTAAGGTAAAGGAACCGCTAGAGAGCGAATATGATAAACTGCGGCCGGGGCAAACCCTGTTTACCTATCTTCATCTGGCGCCTAACCGTCCGTTAACACTGGCTTTGCTTCGTAATAAGGTTACCGGAATTGCCTATGAGACTGTGGAATTAGATAACGGATATTTACCGCTGCTAGCACCGATGAGTGAAGTAGCAGGCCGTATGTCGGTTCAAATAGGTGCTAATTTGTTGCAGAAGTACAACGGTGGTATGGGCGTATTGCTCGGAGGTGTCCCGGGCGTAAAGCCTGCTGAGGTGGTCATCCTTGGCGGAGGTGTTGTCGGTACCAATGCTGCAAAGATTGCGGTAGGGATGGGAGCGAATGTAACTATTCTGGATATTAATGTCCAGAGATTACGCTACCTGGATGATATTTTTGCAGGAAGAGTGAATACGCTGGTCAGTAACTCCTATCATGTAGAGGAGATGGTGAAGAAAGCGGACCTGCTCATTGGGGCTGTGCTTATCACCGGAGCAAGCGCACCGGTTATTGTTACGGAGGAGATGGTAAAGACGATGAAGAAAGGCTCTGTAATTGTAGATGTTGCCATTGATCAGGGAGGATCGATTGAGACCATTGATCATGTAACGACCCATGATCATCCAACCTATGAAAAGCATGGTGTACTTCATTACAGTGTTGCCAATATGCCTGGTGCGGTACCGAGAACCTCGACCTACGCATTAGGAGCAGCTACACTGCCTTATTTACTGGAGCTATGTGACAAAGGGGTTAAGCATGCTCTGTTAAGTAATTCCTTTTTACGAAAGGGGCTAAACACCTGTGAAGGTAAGCTGACCTGCCATTCTGTAGCAGATAGCCTAAAGCTTCCTTACGAAGAGGCGGAAGAAGTATTGCAGAGTTTATTAAATTAAAGCTGATCCATCAATTGAATATTACATCACTGAAAGAGGAGAACAGATGAAAAAGACAAATACAACTAAGTCTTTCGGTATCATACAATATAATTCGCCGGTAACCTTGACCTTTGCATTCCTATCCTTTCTTGCCGTGTTACTTGGAATTGTTACGAAGAATAGATCCACAACCCTGTTATTCTGTACCTATCCGTCCTCCATCACGGATCCGCTTACCTATGTGAGATTGTTCGGACATGTGCTGGGACATGCAGACTGGGGTCATTATGCCGGTAATATGGTTTTATTCCTGGTGTTGGGGCCGTTACTGGAAGAAAAGTATGGTTCGAAAGCGTTATTAAAAATGTTCGCCGTAACAGCGGTCATATCCGGCCTGATTTATATGGTATTCTATCCGAATGCAGCCCTTCTTGGCGCCAGCGGGATTGTATTCATGATGATTGTTCTCTCCTCGGCCGCAGGGATGCAAAACGGTAAGATACCCTTAACATTAATTCTTGTTGTGATTGTGTACCTGGGAGGGGAGCTTACAGGTAGCCTGGGTGCCTCTGACGGGATAGCACATGCTGCTCATATCGTCGGTGGTTTATGCGGTGCCGCCTTTGGTTTTCTATGGGTAAAAAGAAGAGCATAGAGTTCGATGTTGGCAAACATATAGATTCAATAAAGGATTTATTAAATTTCTGTGACTTTTACCGTAACCATTTTACTTATGAAAAATCTATGATATACTGATAAAATTCTAGGATATTTTATTCATGACAATAGAAAGTTCGCAAAGCGTGATTTCTATCGTTGGAGCAGGATAGATTGAAAAATCATAGATTTTTCAATCAGCAAATTTGTGCTGCCGCCCAAATTCGCGGTGATTTGGCAGCATGAATGATTAGTGTGAATAAAAAGCAAATTCACACGGGAAGAATCGCGAAGCTTGCCCATTGGAGCAAACTCCTTATTCTTCCGGGTTTTGCGCTGCATCGAAGATGCAGTATGGTGTGTTAGTACGAAAACTAACAGAAACTTCCTGCCCCTTGTAACCGTATGGAGGACCTATGTTTGGATATGTCAACGTATATAAGCCCGAATTGAAAATGAAGGATTTTTATAAGTATAAAGCATATTATTGCGGCTTATGTAAAACCTTAAAGGATAAGTATGGACGATTTGGTCAGATGACTTTATCCTATGACATGACCTTTCTGATATTATTATTGACCTCACTGTATGAGAGTGATACAACAAAGCTTCAAAACCGCTGTATCGTTCATCCTGTAAAAAAGCATGATGCCTTAGTGAATGAGATAACGGAATATGTGGCTGATATGAACATAGCTCTGACCTACCATCATCTGGCGGATGACTGGCAGGATGAGAAGAATATAGCCGGGCTGGCAGGAGCAGGTGCGCTAAAGAAGCATTATAGAACAATCTATCACAAATATCCGAGACAATGTAAGGTACTTCAGGAGAGCCTCAGTCAGCTTCGGGATTGCGAGAAGCGTGGGGAGACGAATATAGACCTGGTTTCCCGCTGCTTTGGAGAACTGATGGCGGAGCTATTCATTTTTCGGGAGGATCGATGGGAAGACAGCCTTCGAAAAATCGGGTTTTACCTTGGTAAGTATATCTACATTCTGGATGCATATGATGATATAGATAAGGATACAAAGCATAGCAGCTACAATCCTTTTTTATCAGACAAAGAAAAAGAAACCTTTGATGAGGATTGTAAGAATATATTGACTATGATGATGGCGCAGTGCACGAAGGAATTCGAGAAGCTTCCCTGTCTGCTGGATATAGATATTCTCCGTAATATTCTTTATGACGGAGTATGGACTAAATTTGACGAAATACAAAAAGAGAGAAGTATAAGGAAGGAACAAGATCATGATAGCAAATCCCTATAAGATACTTGAAGTATCACCCAATGCATCGAACGAGGAAATCAAGAAGGCTTATCGGGAGCTAAGCCGAAAATATCACCCGGATTCCTATATCAATAATCCTCTGGCCGAGCTGGCAGAGGAGAAGTTCAAGGAAGTTCAGGAAGCCTATGATCAGATTATGAAGGAACGGGAGAACGGCAGCAATCCTTATAATACCGGTTATTCCACCTATGGTCGGACCAGTTATGGCAGCAGCTCTGACAGCGACAATGCCCAGATGAATGCGGCAGCTAATTATCTGAACGCCAGACGGTATCGGGAAGCCTTGAATGTATTGGCCGGAATATCCAATCATACTGCCAGGTGGTATTACTACAGTGCAATAGCTAACGCCGGAATTGGGAACAATGTCATGGCAAATGAACACATATCCCAGGCAATGAATATGGAGCCAAATAATCCGGAATATACCAATTTGTTTAATCAGCTGCAATGGCAGAACCAAAGATATAGTAGTACCCGATATAACAATACCGGAGGCGGTTACAATGCCGGTAATCTTTGCTGTGATTTATGGTGCGCGGATTCCTTATGCGAATGTATGGGAGGAGATCTGATTTCATGCTGCTAAATGCGAAGAAAATAGCATTTCTCGGATTACTGCTTGCAGTAACCGTGTTACTCATTGCTTTAAGCGGTATCATAGAATTTAATACCTTGTTTCTCTTAGGAGCAGCTTCTTACGGCGTGGGAATTGCAGTTCGGGAGAGCAGTATCCGTTATGGAACAGGCTTTTACCTTGGGGCTATTCTTTTAGGACTTATATTGGCACCGAATAAGCTTTATTGCATCACTTTTGCTGCTATGGGCTTTTACATTCTTGTGATTGAATTTTCCTTTGATCATCTTGCGAACCTGAAAGGCAGCATGAGCAGGGCGAAGCTGTATTGGCTTATAAAATATATCACCTTTAATGTAATGTATATTCCGATGGTTCTGTTTCTCCCGAAGCTGATTTACCAGGGAGAGATTAACCCGATTATTATTGTTGTTATGCTGTTAGCAGGTCAGGCAGTGTTGTTTGTTTATGACATGGCATATTGTTATTTCCAAAGATATATATGGGGAAGGCTTCGCAATAAGCTTACCTTATAAAACAGGAAAGTAAAAATCTAACAGGAATGATTGTGAAAGTAGGTCAATGACTTACTTTCTTTTTTATTCATGACAAGTGAATTGATTTATCAATTCATCTTGTTTCATAGAAAATTAAGTCCGATGATGCAATGGAAAGCATGCTGTCTTTGTTCTAAAATACTACATAGCTTTTCCTAAGATTAAGATGTATAATTTAGGTAAATAAATAAATTTATAAACTTAAGAAGGGAAGACGGGGTATGAACGATTTATATCAATTAGAAAGATCAACACCGGAATCACAGGGGGTAAAATCAGAAGCAATACTGGAATTTATCAGGGAGGCTGAGAAAATTAGAACTGCCGATATGGGTCAGGACTTTCATAGCTTCATGCTCATAAGACATGGCTATGTGATTGCCGAGGGCTGGTGGGAGCCTTATAAAAGTGAATCTCCACACGTGCTATTCTCCTTGAGTAAGAGCTTTACATCAACCGCTATTGGGTTCGCGGTTCAGGAGGGATTGCTATCGGTTGAGGATACTGTGATATCTTATTTTAAAGAGGAATGCCCGGAGCCTTGTCCGAACCTGTCAAAAATGAGGATTAAGCATCTCCTATCCATGAATACCGGTCATGTTGTTGATACAACGGAATTCTTTTACCGCAGAGAGGATGGTAATTGGGTGAAAGCTTTCCTCGGGGTTCCGGTGGAGAAGGAGCCCGGAACACATTTCCTTTATAACACGGGTGCGACCTATATGCTGTCCGTCATTTTGCAGAAGATTACCGGAGAGAAGCTGATTGATTATCTGCAGCCAAGACTTTTTAAGCCTCTTGCTATCTCAGGTGCTACATGGGAGACCTGCCCGATGGGTTATAATACCGGCGGCTTTGGCTTAAGAGTTAAGACGGAAGATATCGCAAAATTCGGACAGATGTATTTATCTAAGGGGAAAGTGAACGGCAAACAGCTGCTTCGAGAGGAATGGATTAAGGAAGCCACCGGTATCCACAGCGATAATTCTGCCAATGGACCCGGAGATTGGGGACAGGGCTATGGTTATCAGTTCTGGCGTTGCAGGCATAATGCCTACCGGGGTGACGGGGCCTTCGGACAATACTGTATCGTTATGCCGGAAATGGATGCGGTATTAGCAATTACCGGTGGCATGAAGGATCTGCAGAAGCCGTTGGAGATTGTCTGGGATAAGCTTTTACCGGGCTTTACGGAGTACGCACTGCCTGAATCGGAGGATTATGAAAGACTTAAGAATAAACTGGCTTCCTTACGTCTTTTATTACCGGAAGGTCAGAAGAAATCTTCCATGGAGAGTAGTATTCAAGGAAAGAGCTACCGTATGGAGTCCAATCCTTTCAAAATTGAGGAGATCTCCTTTTCTTTTGCTTCGGAGAGTATCAGCATAAGTATGATCGAGGATGGGCAGAAGCATGTTTACATGGTTGGAATCGGGCACTGGAATATGAGTACCTATAACTTAGAAGGTAATCCGGAGCCGGTAGCTTCAACCGGAAGCTGGGAGGATGACACGACCTTAATATTTAAGGGAAGCTTACTTCAGATGCCCTTCGCGAGTAACTATCGGATACAATTCAAAGGCGATGAACTGCTTCTGGAACAAAAGCTAAATGTTGGCTTTGAGGAACCGCAACCCGTCTGTATTAAGGGCTATGCTATTCATTAGTTAACATATCCATCTTCCTTCTTTCATTATACGGCAGCCTTTTTTAGCTGCCGGTGCTTTGATAATGCCGCACCCCATAACGCCAGACAGCAAGAGATAGCTGTAAAAACACAATGCTGGCAGGAAGGGACAGAAAAGCCATATAGTAGGGTTCATCCCAACCGCAGACGACAGCAGCAGGATAATAGCTGATAAGCAGCATCGGCACAAAGAAGGTAAAGAGGTAACGTAAGGGTCTTGGCATGTATTCAATGGGACAGCGAGTAATCTGGTAGCTGGCATTGGTAAAAATATAGATCCAATCCAGGGCTTTAATCGTAAAGAAGGCAATACCTGAGGTGAAGATGAAGACACCCGAATAGATAAGGAAACCGCCAAACAGGGCCAGAAGCAAAGTGAGTAGGTCCGGCAGGCTTAAGGAAAGGTTCATTTTATTTACGCACCAGGCCATGGCACAGCACCCGCTAACAACCCTTGCCATTCGGTGAATATGAAAGTAGCTGCCGGCAACCTGGACCACAAGTGACCTGGGACGCAGCAGCACACGATCAAAGTCTCCGGAACGTATCATTCTCCAGGGAAAATAATCAAAGCCCCGGAAGAAGGTTTCGGCAAGTCCAAAGCTTGTTACGGCTAATGCGTAAATAAACAGTATTTTTTCGACAGACCAGGTCCCGATATTGCCAAAGCGTGAGAACATGAAAATCAGGCTGATCGGATCGGTTATTACCACAAAGAATACCTGCAATATCATAATCGGCCAACCCCTGTACTGCAGCCCGGATAAAAAATTCATCTTAATATATTTCCAATATAATTTGAAATCTGATTGCATACCATATCCTTTCTATAACCGGTTCATTATCCTCCCTGGATGATAAGCCGGTTTATTTTTTTCGTTATAAGGAGCTTACCGAGGACGATGAATACCAAAGTCCAGGCTAGCTGCAAGCCTGCTGCCCAGAGGATACTGCTTGGAGACAAGGTCCCAAGATAGAAGCGCAGCGGAATATCCAGATAACCGGCGAAGGGCTGCAGCAATAAAAAGGGCTGCAAAAAATCCGGCCAAAGCTGTAACGGTAGATAACTGCCGGAAAGAACGCTGCCGATCAACATAATCAAATAGGTTGGTCCGTCACCCCACGGAACACTTAACCGTATGACACAGACCAGAGTTCCGTAAGCGGAACATAGCAGGAATGCGCTTAAGACAGAAAGCAGAGTACAGAGCATTGCAGCCAAGGAGTCGGGAGGCATCAGTCGATAGGGGGCTGGCACCAATAGACTAACTATCAGTATGATGGAGCCTCGCCAAAACAGGGGAACTAATCTGCCGGCTGCCACCTTGGCAAACCAATGCTGATAGAGATCCAGGGGGCGGCAAAGCTCAAGAGATACGTCACCGCTTTGTATCTTGCTAAGTATATCGCTGTCAATATTCATGGGCTGTATTAAGAACATAATCTGTGCAAGCCAGATATAAGTGATCAGCTCCTGCAGGGTAAGACCGGCTGTTATGCCTGCAGATGGGTGATCGGAGTAATGATAGAAGACAGAGCATACTACAATTTCGATATATACCCAGAAGATGCTGATGGTGGCTCCGGCAAAGGCTGCAAGTCGATATTGAAAGCCTTCTGCTGTCTTTATTTGAAAGATGGAAAGGTATGCCTTTATTGAAGTGTTGGATTGTTTGAATTTGCTTGTCAGGATGGTTCCACCTCTTTCTTCCTGCTTGGCTGAACAGTTAGTTGCTCATCTATTCTAGAACGGAAGCATTAATTTGTAAAATCGATTAATCGGGTTCCCATTATAAAGATAATCACAAGGAGGTGTAAGCTCATTATTTCTGATTTTTACTATTTATTTCTTGACATTTTGGCATTTGCAGGATATGATATATATACAATTTGTAGTCAAAGCGATCAAGGCTTTCTACTCTGTTGTCTAAACGTGCCGTTGGATCATATCCAGCGCTTTTTTTATATCACTAAATATATTAAGTTTTTATAAAGATTCGGTAAAGGGGTAACAAGATATGGTGAATGTGTCGATATATCACTTGATAGATCTTTTCAGGCTATAGAAAAGTTCTCCTATACCGGCTGACACTTGTTCTATGGAAAGAAATGTATTACAATAAGATAGATAAGTACAGGGAGGTACAATAATTTATCAGATAAAAGAAAGGTTAAGGAAGAAATATGCGTGCAGACAAAAGCAAACCGACAGATATTCGCAGGATTCTGGGGTTAACTTCAACTCTTATTTTGATGCTGGTATTAATCTCTTTGATGCCTAAGCAGACGAAGGCTGCGGCTAGCATCTTGGTAAAGGAAATTAATTATCAGAACAGTACCATTACCTTACAGCTAAATGAAGGTGATACGGCGGTATACTTCTCCGATTCTACGAAAAGAAACTGGGAGGAGGTGCCCGGAGCAATCCAGAGCAATAAGACTGTTACAATGGATATCTCCTGGATACCGGCGGCAAGTAATTATGTTATGAATTTCAAGGGTAATAGCTCTACTACAGTTGTTTCTGTTACGATACCGAAGCAGGCAACCAATTTTAGCGCTTCCTTTAATAAGATTAAGGGTACGATAACCTTTAAGAACTCCGGAAACCGTAGTGTTGAATGGAGGAAGAAGGGCAGTACAACCTGGAAAACAGTAGATAACAATACGATTGCTTCTGAAATTAGTCTATTGTATTCCAATGGTGCTACAGTATATTTCAGGCTTGCTCTTGTGAACGGAACCGGCATTACCAATGTAGGTTTCCGGCCAAGCAAGGAGGTTACCATAACCATACCGAAGAAGCCTTCGGCTCCTGCTATCACGATCAATGGGTCCAAATTCAGTATTGAAGTGAAAAAAGGAATGGCGTATCGCATCATGAATAAGGATGGTTCTGCTACCGAGTGGATTACGGTCGTCAGTAATATGGATTTGCTGTTAAAGAATATTGCTCCGAGTGTCTTATATAATGCAACTTCGGTTTCGCAGTCTGCAGTCACAATGCAGTTTCGGACCAATGCCAAAAGCACGGCATTAATGTCTAAGACGGCTTCTGTTACAATACCAATTCAAGAGGGACCTCCAAGTTTGGAAGCTTATGGAATCTCCTTGAGCTATACAAGCTCCAGTTCAGTATCACTCCAGGTGAAGGCTGCCAACAGTAAGGTTCCCTTTGAGTATGCTGTTGTAAAAGAGGGAAGCGACTTGAATTATCAGACGACAGGTTGGACAGCGATTACTTCAAGTACTGCGATTACTCTGGATAATACGGTGGTTAAGGCTGGCAGTCACATCTATGTACGCAAGAAATCGGTCGGTTCTTTGGACAACTCGGATTTTGCTCTTGCCTCTGCAGAGGTTGATGTTACGGGGGCTGCCGGTATTACTTATCCGGGAGCACCGACACCGACAACACTAACTACATTGATTACGACAGCGGGGCTGTGTAAGACCAGTAAGACCTCCAGCTATCTGACCTTTAGCTTATATAGCGCTACCTCAACTACAGTATCCTCCATCAGCTTCATGGATACCTATGGCATTAACAGAGGTTCAGTATCCTGCAAGAGCACGGTAGCAAAGAACCCGAACAGCAGTAATAGTTCGGATCGATACATAATTACAACCAATATAACCTCCACTGAGAGTATTGATAATATAACGGAGGAATTACTATTTGCCAAGTTGACCTTAGCGAATTCCGATACGATTACCAGCACTGCCAATGCAGGAATATTATTATATCTCTATCCGAAGACAACAGTAAATAATCCGTCGGAGAAGGATTATGCAACGAGCTTCAAACGTGTGTACTTATCCAATGCCGTTGAGGATACGGCAAGCTTCAAATTCCGGTTGGATCTAGGTACCGTCAATGTAATTGATACCACAGCAGTAGGGAAATACACCTCTACACCGACGGCAATCAGCTTGATGAAATTTGACGACTATACGTTAAATCAGGGAACGGATTATACAGTAGTATACGGCTCCTATGTAAACGATGAGGGTGATACGATAGCTACCGCAACTGTTACAGTAAATGTGGCAGGCTTTGAGAGCTCCTCCTTGATAGATATCACCGATCAGGCAGCTCCGCTTGAGATTTATCTGAATAATAATGAGGTTTTAGATGAGGAAATCAATATCCTGCTGGCAAATACAGCAACCTTGAAGGATGCTCCCATTGCCTGGTCGATTACCGAGGGAAGCTTAAAGGAAACAAAGACCCAGGTGGTGACCAATCCGGATAACAGTACAAGTACGGTGACGGAAGAAGTAATAACTTATACTTTAGAATTAAATATTTTTAACAGTAGCTATAGTGTAAGTGTAGCAGATGTGACCTGGGGCGGTTCCTCAATCTTCGGTTCGGCAAAGATATCAGGTGGAAAAGCAACGATTTATCTCTCCAATGCCAAGATAAATAAACTTACAACCAACTCTACGACTACGAATAATGTGGTAATCACATTAAGCAACGGATTTACGATTCGGACAGGCTGCAAACTAACCATCTTAAATGCATCATAACCGAGGTTTATTGGAGGGCTGACTATATGAAATATAAACAAAGATATTTATTCCTTTTATGCTGCATCTTGTTCCTGATAATACCGGCCGGAAATGCATTTGCTACGGAAGCAGCTGCTATATCCTTTGGTACGGTTAATTATGAAGAGCTGACGCTGCAGGTATATAATAACAATAATACGATCGTATATTATTCAACCGATAATTCTACCTGGTCGGAGATTGAGGGTGGCTATGACAGTACAGCAAAGGCATATACTCTAGATATTTCCTGGGTATCCGCTACCGCAGATGTGACCTTGTATTTCAAGGGTGATATTGTAAAAACGGTTCAATCAATCACTCTTCCGATGCAGAATTCCTCTATCAATGTAGAATATGATAAGGTGGAGGGTGAATTTACCTTCCTTGAAGCGGAGGAAGCTGATAATTTTGAATGGAGAAAGACATCGGATTATCATTGGAATACGGTTAGCTTCACGGAGACCTCGGCTAGCTATAAGAACTTTTTAATAACGATGGAGAACCTTCGTATTAAGGGTGCTAAGCTTATATTCCGTACCCCGCAGGTAATCGGAACCGGTTCCGGTGACATCGGAATGCGTCCAAGTTCGGAAATCACTATTACAATTCCTGCACGATCGGCAGCACCTACCGTGAAGGTAAATTCCTCAAAGTTAACCTTAAATACCACGAAGACCTTGGAATATTATGACGCTGCCGGTGATTTCTGGATTGAATGTGATGGTGCTATGGCTATAGAGGATATCGCTCCTAAGGCTCTGTATGAAAACGGTGGAAAGAGTGTAACCCTGCTGCTTCGAAAGTCCGCAACTGCGACTGTACCTTTTTCAAAGACACAGAAGCTGATTATTCCGGGTCAGGCAGAAAAGCCTACAATCGGAGGAAGCTCCAGTGATGTTACCTATTACTATATTAATTCTAAACTGGTGATGCAATTTAATAAGGCATCCGCTACAGACATATATGAATATACGATTGTCAAGGAAGGTAATGAACTCAATCTTACTAGGGCAAGTTGGAAATCAGTTAAATCTTCCTCGTTAATGACACTATCCAAAACAGTAGCACCAAGCGGCTGTACGATTTATGTACGTAAGAAGGGCATGGACGAAAATACATCCAAAAATGTGTCTTTAGTATTACCCTCCGCCATTAACAGTTTTACGGCAGTTTATTGATGGTGATATCTGTTATTTGAAACAAATGCTTTAATCTAATATTCTTATGGGAACAAATCGGCTTCATCTTTATTAAGAGATGAGGCCGATTTTTCATTTATGACATTATATATGTCACACTCCGTAAGCTTTATCTTGTCATGGATGAAAACCCTCCGATAAGAGAATGCAGTTTACTTTGGTATGAAGAACTCCGCTTCGTTGTAAGACAACCTCAATTCCATAAATAATTTATGCTTTCTTAATAAAAATCCTAAATTCCTCACAATTAAGACACAGAAAATTCATTCTTTTATTTTAGTATTATTGGTAGATATAACATTTTTTGTGTAAAAGGAAGTGCTTCCTATAACACAAAACCCTCCGGGCAGGGTAACGCTTTGTCCAATTATGAAAAGGAGAATAAATCTCCCAATTACTTCATTAATAATATCTAAATCATGAAGGGAGCTTTTTTATGCGAAAAGGAATAGCTTTTATGTTAGTCACAGTGATACTGTTGTCAGTGGGAATTCCAGGGTCTGGATTTATACAAGCTTATGCAGCAACGAATGCGCAAAAAGTAATCGATGCACTGGACATTATGGAGACGGATAAGGGAAAAATAAGCACGGATGCCGCTCAAATTACAAGAGCACAGTATGCTCAGCTTCTTGTGAATATGTCTTCCCTGAAGGATACCGTCGCTGTATCAAGCAATGTATCACTATTCAGTGATGTTTCTAAGAAGCATTGGGCGGCAGGATACATAAAGACTGCGGTAACAAACGGTTGGATGTACGGCTATCTTAACGGAAGCTATAAACCGAATCAGGGTGTAACCTTGATTGAGGCTGTGACCGGTGTTCTAAAGCTATTAGGCTATACCGACAGCGATTTTGCAGGTAATGTCACCGCGAACAAGATGGCACTGTATCAATCAAAAAAGCTGAACAAGAATGTCTCGATTACACAAAAGACTACTAAGATTAATTACATCAGCTGTGTCAACCTTTTTTACAATGTATTGAATGCAAAAACCAAAGATGGGAGAGTATATGCCGAGACCTTGGGCTACTCCCTGGATGAGGGTGGCGAGCTGGATTATCTGTCAGTCGTGAATACAAATACCGAAGGCCCTATTATTGCAAACGACAATTGGACCGCTAAGCTTCCATTTACCGTTGCAGAAGCTACCTTCTATAAAAATGATGTAAAATGTACCTACTCTGACATCGATCGGTATGATGCTTTATATTTTTCGGAAAACTCTAAGATAGTATGGGCGTATAATACGAAAGTAACCGGAGTCTTAAGCGCAATCAGCCCGGATTTGATTAATCCTACTTCAGTTACAGTTGCGGGAGGAACCTATGGCTTTGAGACAAGTGAAGCAACACAGGAGTTCTCCTCTGTTGGTTCTATATCAAAGGGTGATATCATAACCTTACTTCTTGGCAAGAATAATGCAATTGCAGGTGTATTAACCCAGAAACAGTATAATACAACAATTGCAGGGGTTGTATTGAGCACAGGAATTCATCGAGTGGAGGATGCCAACGGTATCTATGTTAATACAAGCTATGCAACCTTCGTTGATGCCGCAGGCAATCAATATGAACAGGATTATGATGACGGTAGATTGAATTTTGTTGCAGAAGACATTATAGTGGTAAAATACGAGGACGGAAATGTGAAGGTGAGCGAAGCCGACCGTACTTCCGTAAGCTTACAAAATGAGACCTTTAATAGCACCGGAACTTATATAGGAGGCAAGAGATTAGCATCCGATGTAAAAATACTTGATTATAGTCATGGGCAATATATAACGATATATCCGGCACGACTTTCTGATATGATACTCCTCGATAGCATGCTAATGTATTATGATACCAATGTGGCCGGAGAGATTGAAAATCTGATCTTATATAATGCGACCGGAGATATTGATACTTATGGAATTTTCACCGGGTTTTCTTATGCTAATAATTCAAGCTCCTATAATTATATTATTGACGGAACAGCCGGTACACTTAAAAAGTCAAATTTAAGCAATCTCTCTATAAAAGAAGGACCGACCGGTTTCCGCTATGAGAATAATGAAATCATCAAAACCTATGAGCTTAACGGTATAGTGGCTGATGCAATCGGTATGACGTCAATTACCTCAGGAACTACGAAGTATCCGATCGCGGAGAAATCGAGCGTATATTACTTATCGGATGGCAAATATACAGTAACTACCCTAGATAAAATTAAGGATTTATCAAAATATAAGGTTACGGCATATTGTGACAAGGCAATTACGCTGGGCGGTAGAATCCGTGTTATTGTTGCTGAAAGCATTACGAAATAGAGCGAGGGTAAAAGAGTGAAAGAAAAATACCTTTCACTCGGAAAGAACCCGCAAGGCGGCTTCTTTCATCAGATTTTGAGATGGCGTAAAGCGCCATAATGGAGATGAAATATGAAACGAATAATAGGAAAAGTCAGTTGGAAGAAAGTAATTATATGGGTAGCAATTCTCGCAGTCCTTCTTATCGGAGCCAGAATAGGCATTCAAGGGATGAAGTCACAATTCAAAAACAAATCACAGGATCAGGCTGAAATCAACACAGCCAATGTCGAAATCAGAGATATTCAGAATGTGCTGTCATCCTCCGGTACCATAGCACCTCTCAATACCTATGAGGTTACCACCTTAGTGCAAGGAGAAATAATCGCTGCTGATTTTGAAGAAGGTGATATGGTTGAGGAAGGTCAGGTATTATACCAGGTAGCTACCGAGAATCTTGATTCAGAAATTGATACGGCTCAGACCTCGGTAGATAGGGCAGAAAAGAATCTATCCAAAGCTCAGAATAGCTATGAGGATGCTCTTGCAGATTACAACGATGCGAAGGAAGATTATGAAGAAGCGAAGGATAAGTATGGCAATCCGAATATAACCTCTACAGAAACCGGAATCATCAAGATGCTATATGTAGAGGAGGGAGATACGGTACAGGCAGGCGCTCAGATTGCACAGATTTATGACAATAGCTCGATGCTCCTTACAGTCCCTTTCTCTGCTGCTGAGGTGGATCAGTCCCTGGTGGGCAAGAAAGCTACGATAACCCTTGAAGCAACGGAAGAAGAACTAACCGGTACTGTAACAAAGGTAAGCAATATTGATGAAGTATTAAGCGGAAACCGTCTGGTGAACCAGGTAACTATTCAGGTTAAGAATCCCGGTGGGCTTAGTTCTACTACCTCTGCGACTGCGGTAATCGGTAAATATTACAGTAGCGGTGAGGGTACCTTTGGTGTATTAACAGATACGATACTGAAGGCAGAGGTCTCCGGCGAGATTGAAAAGCTTTTCATTGATGAGAGCAGTAGTGTCAAAGAAGGAGATGTTATCTATACCTTATCAGATAAATCAATAGAAACCCAGCTGGAGAACTACCAGAGTAAGCTTAAAAATGCACAGAATGCAGTAGACAATGCCAAGGACAGTGTAGAAAATGCGCAGGAGTCAATTGAAGATGCCAAAACAAAGCTTCAGGATGTAATAGATAACAGAACAGATTATAGCATCAAGGCACCTATTTCCGGTATAATCGTCAGCAAGGAGGCTCTGGTTGGAGATACCATAAAATCAAACAGTGCGAACAGTACCTTATGCATAATCTACGATTTGTCCGCTGTGACCTTTGAAATGAGTGTGGATGAGCTTGACGTCAATAAGGCTAAGGTTGGCCAGGAGGTTGAGATTGTAGCGGATGCTTATGAAGATATTACTTTTCAGGGAATTGTTACTAATATCAGCTTGTTAAGCAGTACCAGTCAGGGTGTTACCCAATATCCTGTAACCGTTAAAATTACTGAGGCGGGAGATTTATTACCCGGTATGAATGTAACCGGTAAGATCATCACCACAAAGGCGGAACAGGTAATTGCCATTCCAAGTGATGCTCTAATGCGCGGAAATGTCGTATATGTAGAGGATGCATCGGTAACAGAGGCAGTAGGAGATGTCCCGGCCGGATTCAGAAAGGTAGCGGTAGAAACGGGTATCACCGATGGTGATTATATTGAAATTATCAGCGGCTTGAACGGTGATGAGAAGGTATATGTTCAAAGAATATCAGAAGCGGTAATGATGATGCCGGGCATGGGCTTTGAGATACAGGGCGGTATGCCAAATGGAGGTATGTCAGGTGGAGGCATGCCAAGTGGAGGTATGCCAAGTGGTGGTAATTTTAGCGGTGGCGGTAGAAGTCGGAGTAATAGTGGGTTCCCTGGTAGCAGACAATAGGAGGTACTAGATTGAAAAATCACAGATTTTTCAATCGGCAAATTTGTGCTGCCGCCCAAATTCGCGGGTTTGCGGCAGAATGGAGGATTGGTATGAATGGTGAGCAGATATATGATAAAACGCAAGTACCTCTGATTCAATTGATTGATATCCACAAAATATATCAGATGGGAAGCACTGAGGTCCGTGCTAACGATGGCATTAATCTTAAAATAATGGAAGGAGAATTTGTTGCCATCGTCGGTAAGTCCGGAAGTGGAAAATCTACCATAATGAATATCATTGGTGCATTGGATGTACCGACCTCCGGTCAATATATACTGAAGGGTCAGGATGTCAGTAAGATGAAAAATGATGCTCTTGCCGAGGTACGGAATAGAACCATTGGATTTATCTTTCAGCAGTATAATCTTCTGCCAAAACAGAATTTGTTGGAGAACGTAGAGCTGCCCTTGCTGTATGCAGGTATTCATAAAAGGGACCGTAAGCAGCTGGCAATGGAGGCTTTGAAAAGAGTAGGTATTGATGACAAATGGAAGAATATGCGAAACCAGCTATCCGGTGGTCAGCAGCTAAGAGGTGCGGTAGCAAGAGCCGTGCTCGGCAAACCATCTTTGATTCTGGCGGATGAACCGACCGGTGCACTTGACTCCAAAACGAGCCGTGAGCTGTTGGACTTCCTAAAGCAGTTGAATGAAGAAGGGAATACCATTGTGCTCATAACCCATGACCGTTCTATTGCAGAGGAAGCAAACCGAATTGTAACCTTAAAGGATGGCAAAATAACCTTTGATGGCTCTGTCGAAGAGTATAGGAAGCAGGTGTAAGATGAAATTCAGTCAAGCGTTTAAATTAGCTTTGAAAAGTATCTTAGGCAGTAAAATGCGATCCTTTCTTACCATGCTGGGTATGATTATCGGTGTTGCCTCTGTAATTACCTTATTGGGTCTGGTGACAGGTGTAACCAATTATATTGTGGATACCTTTGCGGATATGGGTACGAATATGATCAGTGTATCGATTACCGGTACTGATACCCGTAAGGTGGATGTGGATGAGATGTACGCATTTGCTGAAGAAAATGATGAGATATTCCAGGGAATCACTCCGACCGTGAACGCAAGCTATACAGTGAAAAATGGCAGTAACTCTATGACCACCACAGTAATTGGTGTAGGCGAGCAATATATGGATATTAATGCATTGGAATTATCCTCAGGTCGTTTCATTCATTATGCTGATATTGCCAATCGTTATGAAGCCTGTGTGATCGGTACGTATGTGGCGGATGAATTGTTTGACGGAAAGGTCAGTCTGGGAGATACCATAAAAATCAGTGGTAAGGTATTTCGAATTGTCGGAATTCAGGAAGAACAGGCGGATTCGGAAGCTAATACAAAGGATGACCGAATCTATATTCCTTACTCCACGGCGACCAGATTGTCAAAATCCTCGGAGATCTCCAGTTATACCTTTGCGGTGATTGATACGGATAATATGGAGTTTACTGAAGAGCTACTTGATAATTATCTCTATGGTATCATGAAGAATGAAGAATTGTATAACATTACAAGTATGACGGAGCTTTTGGATACAATAAATACCATGACTAATATGCTCTCTGCTGTGCTTGGTGGTATAGCCGGCATCTCGCTATTGGTGGCCGGAATCGGAATTATGAACATCATGCTGGTCTCCGTAGTTGAGAGAACAAAAGAAATCGGTATCCGCAAATCTCTCGGAGCGAAGAAACGGGATATCATGTCTCAATTCGTGATCGAAGCAATCGCCATCAGTACCACGGGAGGCTTCATCGGAATTATTATCGGAAGCATAGCTACCAAGACCTTGGGTAATGCTTTTGGGATTGAAGCGGCGCCGACAATGGGAACGATTCTTTTAGCATTCGGAGTATCTGCCGGAATTGGCGTCGCTTTTGGATATATGCCGGCTAATAAAGCAGCGAAGTTGAATCCAATCGACGCTCTAAGAAGTGAATAAATTCCATGTTTCGCCAAAATATAGAAAAACTAGTAATATTCTTTACTAATTCCTCAAAATCATATATAATTCATAAAGTGTGTATTTTGAAAAATTATAGATTTTCAAGCAGCATACAATAGAAAGCACGCTTCGCAACCTTTCTATTGTCATGAATTATGTGTTGCCGCCCATATTGAAAAACGAAGTTTTTAATCATGAATTCGCGATGCTTTGGCAGCATGAATGATTTGTGTGGCCGGCATATATGATTGTGATATGCCAACTATATTCAAGGGGGAATAAAAATGTTTAAATCATTGTCGAGCAGAATACTGGCAGTTATTATATTATTGATTGCTCTATGCTGTGCATCTTTAATTGGTGTATCGTATTATGTAATCCAACTGTCTGTGACAAACCAAATGAAGAGTGATGGGTCTACATTAATCCAAAACCTCAAACGTGAAATCAAAGATAAACACGTAACCAGCTTGTCAGCTCTTCAGGAAATTTTTATGGAGATTAAGGATGAGAGTAATGGAAATATTGTGTATGTCTCTCTATCGGATGAGAATGCACAGGTTATTGTGTCTGATGAGATACTTGCCACTTCCGGTGATGACAGTGCGGATGCGATATCCTCTGCAACCTCGGAAGGAAATGTATCTGAAGTTCTGGAACAGCAAACCACGATAGGGCAGATCATAACGACTGCAACCGGGGAAAAGGTATATAATGTTTCAACTGATTTTGTAATGTCTGAGCAAATATCGGGAGCCTTAAATCTTGGTATCTCTCTGAAAAGCATGTATGATCAGATCAGGCAGTCCTTAATCATAACTGCTATGTTATCATTCATAATTATGCTGGTCGCTTGTGTATCTGCTATCATTATGGCAAGAAGAATTATTCGTCCGATTACGTTGATGTCCGGTAGTCTCAAGACCTTTGCGAAAGGTGATTTTACCGTAGGCTTCACAAGTAAGGGGAAGGATGAGATCGGTGAGATGGGAGATGCGTTGAGTGAAATGGAACAGACCCTGCGTACTATGGTAGCAGAAATCAGTCAGAATGCGGGAAGGGTGACTAAGAGCTCGCAAGAATTAACTTCAGTGTGTTTGGATACCTCCGGGATGGCAGAAGGAATAGCCAGAGCCTCAGGAGAATTGGCAACGGCTTCTACGACTCTTGCAACCAGTTCGGTAGATGGCTTTGAGCAGTTGAATAATCTTGCTAATGAAATCACATTAATTTCTCAGAGAGCCGATGGAATGAAATCCAGCATAATCGAAACAAAACAGTCGAATGCAATCGGACTGAATAATATACGCGAGCTTCTGGAGGCAGTGACTGCTAATGAAGAGGTTACCATTAAGATCAAGGAAATGGTAGATATGCTTGGTAACAAGTCAGAAGCTATCACTGATATCACGAACGTAATTAAGAACATATCGGAACAGACTAAGCTGTTAGCACTCAACGCCATGATAGAAAGCGCAAGAGCAGGTGAGACAGGTAAGGGGTTTGCAGTTGTTGCGAATGAAATCAGGAAGCTGTCTGATCAAACAGCGAGCTCCGTAGAAAATATTGAGAAAATTATTGATGAGGTCAGCAGCGCAATCGCTGAGACCCAGGATTATGTAACTAAGGGCTCAGAGGTGCTGATTAGAACCACGGCTGTTTCTAAAGATACAAAGAAAGCTTTTAAACAGATCGATAAATCAATCACAACGATAGTAGAGGAAATTCAGATTATGATAGATAGCATCGATCAGGTTGATCGCCATAAGAATGAGGTGGTTGGTGCAATCGAGAGCATCTCTGCTATCGCTGAAGAGACAACTTCCTCAACCGAAGAAATTGCATCCTCCTTAGAGCTTCAGCTTGTGGCGATAGAATCAGCCTCCAGCTCAGCGAGACAGCTTCAGGAAATAGCACAGGAGCTGGAGAAGCTGGTAGGACAATTCACAGTATAATGATACCGGATAATAGGATATTAGAAGGGAGATATTCCATGTCAGTAGAATATAAAACCATTGATGAATATATCGTAGCCTTTCCACCGGAGATACAAACCATCCTTAATAACATTAGAGATATCATTAGGGAACTGGTTCCGGAAGCAACAGAGCGGATTAGCTACCAGATGCCAACCTTTTATCTGAATGGTAATCTGGTACATTTTGCTGCTTTTAAGAAGCATATTGGCTTCTATCCGACACCAAGCGGTATCGAAGCCTTTCAGGAAGAGCTAAGCAAATACAAAGGAGCAAAAGGATCCGTCCAATTTCCACTTGATCAGCCGATCCCTTATGATTTAATTCGTAAGATCGTTCTTTATCGACTGGAAGAAAGCCGTAACAGTAAGAAGAAGTAAGCTTCATCTTTCTCATCCCTCGTACTGGGTATTTGAAGGAAAACTAAACTAAATAATTCTGGTATTTAAAAGGAAGGTCAGCTTTTGAAAAGCGGCCTTCCTTTTTAATGATATCATATCGGGAATGATTTATTTGATTACTTTGAGACCGCCCATGTATGGCTGTAATGCAACAGGAATATTGATAGAACCGTCTTCGTTTAAGTTGTTTTCTAAGAAAGCGATCAGCATTCTCGGAGGAGCAACTACAGTATTGTTTAAGGTATGAGCGAAGTATTTACCGCCTTCTCCAACGACACGGATCTTAAGACGACGAGCCTGTGCATCACCAAGGTTAGAGCAGCTGCCTACCTCGAAATATTTCTTCTGTCTCGGAGACCATGCCTCTACGTCTATTGACTTCACTTTTAGATCAGCCAGGTCACCGGAGCAGCACTCTAAGGTTCTTACCGGAATATCAAGGGTACGGAAAAGGTCTACCGTGTTCTGCCACAGCTTATCGAACCAAGCCATACTGTCCTCCGGCTTACACACTACGATCATTTCCTGCTTCTCAAACTGATGGATACGGTATACGCCTCTTTCCTCAAGACCATGAGCTCCCTTTTCCTTTCTGAAGCAAGGAGAGTAGCTGGTCAGTGCATGGGGGAGTGTATCCTCCTGAACGATAGTATCAATGTATTTACCAATCATGGAATGCTCGCTGGTACCGATCAGATATAAGTCTTCTCCTTCAATCTTATACATCATGGCATCCATCTCAGCAAAGCTCATTACACCGGTTACAACTTCGCTGCGGATCATGAAAGGAGGAATACAATAAGTAAAACCACGGTCAATCATAAAGTCTCTTGCATAGGAGATGACAGCGGAATGCAATCTGGCAATATTACCCATGAGGTAATAGAAGCCGTTACCGGCAACCTTTCTTGCACTGTCGAGATCGATACCGTTCAGTTTCTCCATGATCTCAGTATGATAGGGGATCTCAAAGCCGGGAACAACAGGCTCACCATAACGCATTACCTCAACGTTTTCGCTGTCGTCTTTACCGATCGGAACGCTGGGATCGATGATGTTTGGAATGGTCATCATAATCTTTTTGATTTTCTCTTCCAGTTTGGCTTCCTTTGCCTCTAATTCTGCCAGACGCTCAGAATCAGCGGTTACACGTTTTTTCAGCTCCTCGGCCTCGGCCTTCTTGCCCTGTCCCATGAGACCACCAATCTCCTTGGAGATCTTATTTCTCTCAAATCTCAAGTTATCAGCTTCGGTTTTTGCATTTCGGCTCTCCACATCCAGAGCAATTACTTCATCCACTAAGGGAAGCTTATTATCCTGAAATTTATTACGAATATTCTGCTTTACGACCTCAGGATTCTCTCTTACAAATTTTAAATCTAACATTGCTGCCTCCATTCTGCCGCCCATCGCGGCGCTTTCTTATTAATAATAATTGAACCTTAGTATGGGGGATATTAATATAAGTAGATTATTGATATAAAAAAAAATTCCTCCGACCCATACATACATCATGGGACGAAAGGAATCCGCGTTGCCACCCAAATTGCCGAACGATTATCATTCGGCCACCTCATAAGTACGATAAAGGGTACTAACCTTTCGGCTTATCACCGACAGCTCCAAAAGTGGAAGGACTTAATCTTTCACCGGTTCACACCAACCACCGGCTCTCTGGAGAAATAGTTAAATCGTAGCTTTTATCATCGCTGAGATATTACAGCTTAAATTAAGTGCTGTAGGATATTATTTGTTATGTTTATTTATTATATAACCGATTATTCAGTTTTTCAAGTAAAATTTGCCGTTATCCCCATAATTACAAAACATTACAAAACAATAGGATGAAGCATATTAAATAATGGAGATATACGGATAAATCTTAACAGTATATTAACTTGTTTCCATGCTATGATGGTAGTAAAATTGTAATTATATTGGATTAGTATGAATTATTTTGGAGGATTGGAATATCCAAATAATGTTTATTTGTCTAATATTTAACAATTGTTGCCAATAAAAATCTTCGGTGCTATAATACATAAGGTTTGTCAATGATGCATAGGAGTATCGTTAAAGACGTAACTCTGAGGCGCTGTTGATTTTTTTTTGTTTTATTTGCTATACAAATAATTTAAGTAAGGTGACGTGAGTATGTATGCTATTTCAGTATTAGTCTTATTCCCAATCATAGCGGCGCTTCTGATCAGAATAGTTAAGAAGGAACCGATCAGGGATATGATTGTAAGAATCAGTGCAGTGATAACTGCCGCTATAACCTTGGCTGTAGTCTTCCTGTACTTCAATAAGGGGATATCCTTTCAATTCCCGCATGAGGAAATCATCGATTACATAATCGCATTCCTCGAAGGTGCTATCGCTTTATTCATTATCATTATCGGTATTAAAAACAAGAAATATGTTGTATCTGTTTTTTCGGCCATTCAAACACCTTTAATTCTGTGGTTTGAGTTCTCGCAAAAGCACGATATAGAGATCACAAACAGTATCGTATTTGATAAGCTGACCGCCATTATGGTATTGATCATTGGCATTGTCGGTGGCTTAATTTGCATTTATGCCATCGGCTATATGAAATGGTATCATTATCATCATACGGACTATCCGGTCAGGAAGAACTTCTTTTTTTCAATATTATTTCTTTTTCTGGCAGCCATGTTTGGGTTGGTTCTTAGCAACAATCTTACCTGGATGTATTTCTGCTGGGAGATAACTACTCTTTGCTCGTTCTTATTGATCGGCTACACGAAGAATAAAGACGCAAAGAAGAATTCCTTCCGTGCACTGGCAATTAATCTTGGGGGCGGATTGGCTTTTGCATTGGCAATCGTCTTCATTGGTATGAATTTTAAGACACTGGAATTATCTGTCCTCATTGACATGAAGCCGGAAGCAATGGTTTTGATCCCGGTGTTCTTATTATCGTTTGCCGCATTGACAAAGTCAGCCCAGCTGCCGTTTTCATCCTGGCTGCTTGGTGCAATGGTCGCACCTACTCCTTCTTCCGCACTATTGCATTCGGCAACTATGGTAAAAGCAGGAGTATATCTGATTATTCGCCTGGCGCCACTGCTTGGTAATACTTCCGTGGGCAGGATTGTAACCTTGGTAGGAGGAGTGACCTTCTTAGCCTGTTCCCTGATGGCTATTTCTCAGAGTGATGCGAAGAAAATACTTGCTTATTCTACTCTTGCTAACCTTGGCTTAATTGTAATTTGTGCTAGCATTGGAACTCAGGAATCACTATGGGCAGCCATATTACTGGTAATATTTCATTCCGTGTCAAAATCACTCCTGTTCATCTGCGTCGGTTCCATCGAGCATCAGATCGGTAGCCGAAACGTAGAAGATATGGATATCTTACTTGACGTATCAAGGAAGCTATCCCTTTATATGATGATCGGTATTGCAGGAATGTTTCTTGCTCCCTTTGGTATGCTGATCTCCAAATGGGTTGCAATGAAAGCCTTTATTGACTCGGATAACATATTGATTGTCATTATACTTGCTTATGGTAGTGCAGCAACCTTATTTTATTGGTCGAAATGGATGGGTAAGCTGGTATCGAATGCAAATGTGAAAAACCATGTGAAGCAAAGCTTCCGTAAGGACGAGGAGATACCCATCACCATACATGCAATCCTCGTGGTATTATCCTGCTTCGGTTTTCCTTTGATTTCAAAGTATGCATTGATTCCTTTTTTGACGCATATGTTTCATACCGAGGCATTGGTACCAATCGGAACCAATGATGTTAAGATTATGCTTTATATGCTCAGTGCCTTACTGATCCTACCGATCAGCTTTATACCTATTTATAAGGGAGATAAACGCCGTAGGGTTCCGATGTATATGGCAGGGCAGAATGTAGGCGATAATGAGCAGTTCCATGCCGCTATGGGGGTGACCCGTAAGGTAGAACTCCGCAATTGGTACATGGAAAGCTATTTTGGTGTTAAGAGACTTACGCTGTGGAGTAATCTGATTTCGATCGGAATTCTCTGTGCCGGTGTAATACTTCTGATTGGAGGCTTAGCAGCGTAATGAATATAATAATGAACATTGGATTTGTAATAGCAGCTCCCTTTGTCGGTGGTCTGCTGACCGGTATCGATCGAATTATTACGGCAAGAATGCAGGGAAGACAGGGCCCGCCAGTATTGCAGCCTTTCTATGATGTGATGAAGCTGGTTCAGAAGGAATCCATCGAAGTAAATTCGATGCATCGATTTTTCGTTTATATCTCCTTGGTTTTTGCGATCTTTGCAACAGCCATCCTACTGACCGGAGGAGATATATTACTAGCAGTATTCGCTTTGACCCTTGGTTCGATCTTTTTTGTACTCGGAGGTTATGCCTCCAATTCGCCCTATAGTATTATAGGCTCCGAGAGAGAGCTATTACAGATTATGTCCTATGAGCCGATGGTACTGTTAGCCTGTGTTGGCCTTTATTATGCGGATAGCAGCTTCTTTGTAAAGGATATTATCAGTAACTCGGTTCCCGCAATTGTATATCTTCCCGGCGTATTTCTGGGCTTGGTGTTCATTATCACCTTTAAGCTTCGTAAATCGCCCTTTGATCTAAGCATGTCTCATCACGGACATCAGGAGATCGTTAAGGGGATTACCACGGAGTATTCCGGCAGGGATCTGGCAGTAATTGAAGTGACCCACTGGTTTGAAGTGATTTTTACTTTAACTCTTGTTTATATATTTTTTGCTACAAAAGCACCAATCAGTCATGTGTTTGCGGTGTTAGCCTGTGGCTTGGTATACCTTCTGGAAATCATCATCGATAATGCATTTGCCAGATTAAAATGGCAGCAAGCCTTTACCTCAGCCTGGATTATAACCGGAACAATGGGAATTCTTAACTTATTGATTTTATCTTATTTCAGATAAAACGTAATATAGTAATCAATATAATTTGCGCGAACGCGCACATGCGAATAATGCCTGCAAGCAGGCATCGGAGAAGCTCGCATAGCGTGCTTCTTCCGGTATAGAGTAGACGGAAGATGTGTCCGCCTTTATGGATTGGAGTCAATTATGAAATTTGTTAAAAAATCACCATGGATACTTCACTATGACGGATCAAGCTGTAATGGATGTGATATTGAGGTATTAGCCTGCCTAACACCCTTATATGATGTGGAACGGTTTGGAATTATTAATACCGGTAATCCAAAGCACGCAGATATTTTGTTGATTACCGGAAGCGTGAACGAGCAGAACATACCGGTAGTTAAGCAGCTTTATGAACAGATGGCTGAGCCAAAGGTTGTCGTTGCTATAGGTATATGTGCCACCTCGGGAGGAATCTTTGCTGAGTGCTACAATGTTGTTGGCGGTGTTGATAAGGTGCTGCCGGTGGATGTATATGTCCCGGGCTGCGCGGCCCGTCCGGAAGCCATCATTGACGGAGTTGTGAAAGCCTTATCAATTCTGGAGGAGAAACAGGAGTCTTCCCGTAAGAAGTCCGGTAAAAACGTGACCAAGACGGAAACGGCCTAGACTTAGGAGATGGCCCGTAGCGCCATCATGGAGGTAAAGTATGAGTCAACAGATCATCAAAACAATCTCATCAAATGAATTACTGACGGAGGTGCTTCATCTGAAGAATGATGGCTACCGTCTGGTGGCAATCACCTGTACCTGTAAGGAGGGTATGGAGCTTAGCTATTCCTTTGATAAGAATTACGAATTAATGAATTTACGCATTAACATTGGGTTGGAGGACGAGATTTCAAGCATCAGCTTTATCTATCCCTTTGCCTTTTTATATGAGAATGAAATCAAGGAGCTATTCGGTGTCCGAATTATGGATATCGCGGTTGATTTTAATAACTCCTTGTATAAAATACCGGTGAAGACACCATTTCGGAAAGAGGAGGGAGTATAATGGGTAATAGAACAGTAATACCTTTCGGTCCCCAGCACCCTGTTCTTCCTGAGCCAATTCATCTGGACTTAGTGCTGGAGGATGAGAAGGTTGTTGAAGCAATTCCCCAGATAGGTTATATTCACAGGGGATTGGAAAAACTGGTTGAGAAGAAGGATTTTCAGCAATATACCTATGTTGCGGAGCGAATCTGTGGTATCTGCTCCTTTATGCATGGCATGGGTTACTGTATGACGATTGAGAGCATAATGGAGATCGAGATACCGGATCGTGCCAAATTCCTACGGACTATTTGGGCTGAACTATCCCGTATGCATAGTCACATCATGTGGCTGGGATTATTAGCCGATGCCTTTGGCTTTGAGAGCCTTTTCATGCAGTCCTGGAAGATCAGGGAGCAGATACTGGATATTTTTGAGGAGACCACAGGCGGAAGAGTTATCTTCTCTGTCTGTGATATCGGCGGCGTCAGAAAGGATATTTCTTCGGACGTTCTGCAGAAGATCGTTGGTATTCTTACTCAGGTGGAGAAGGAATTGAAGGCCTTAACTGAGGTTTTCCTTCGTGATACCTCTGTGAAGAGCCGTACCAAGGGCGTTGGCATATTATCAAAGCAGGCAGCCTTTGACCTGGGCGCAGTAGGACCGATGGCAAGAGCCAGCGGAATTGATATGGATATGAGAACTCAGGGTTATGCCGCTTACGGCAGGTTGAACTTTGCTCCGATTACGGATACCAAAGGTGACTGTTATGCGAGAACCAAGGTAAGAATTAAAGAGATCTTCCAGTCCATTGATTTAATCAAGCAATGTGTAGCTTTAATTCCCGAAGGAGAGATTAAGGTTAAGGTAACCGGTAATCCGAACGGGGAATATTTTACTAGAATAGAACAGCCACGCGGGGAGGTAGTATATTATGCAAAGGGTAATGGCTCAAAATTCCTTGACCGAATGAGAGTAAGAACACCTACCTTTGCTAATGTGCCTGCATTACTTGAGACCTTGAAGGGGTGTTCACTGGCGGATGTGCCGATCTTAATCCTCACGATTGATCCCTGCATCAGCTGTACAGAACGATAATTTGTCGCTGACAGATCAGCGGAATTGAGGTAACTATGTCAATATTAAGTATGACCAAAACCCTTTTTAAGAATTTATTTCACGGACCATTTACGGTACAGTATCCTATTCAGAAGAAGGAACATTTCGAACGTACCAGAGGAAGAATTGGGATTACGATCGACGATTGTATCTTCTGCAGTATGTGTCAGAGACGCTGCCCCACCGGAGCGATCAAGGTGGATAAGGCGGCTTCCTCCTGGAGTATCGAGCGTCTGTCCTGCATCCAATGTAATTATTGCAGTGAGGTATGTCCGAAGAAATGTCTTCATATGGAAAATCAATACACAGAACCGTCGTTTGGAAATGTAAGGGATGAATATATCAAATGCACGAATACCCAATCACAAAACGAATCATAGAAATTGCACAGGAATATGCAACGGCGAATAATGCGGAGGAGGTTAAGGTGATTAATCTTGTGGTCGGCGATTACAGCGGTTATGTTGCCAGCTCCATCGAGCTCTATTTTGATATTATTGCAGCAGGAAGTCTCTGCGAGAAGGCCAGACTGAACATCGAGCGTGTGAAGCCGAAGCTTCGCTGCAGCCAATGCGGAGAATATTTCGAGCGAACGCCCTATTCCTTCGAATGTCCCAGCTGTCAAGGGGAGGGAAGTCCGACCGAGATAGGGCAGGAATTCTATATTCGGTCCATTGTTATTTAGTTTGGAGGTTATTATGTCTGAAAATAAAGAAATAGAGATTATGCAATCGGTGTATGATAAAAACGATGAGGTTGCAGCGAAGATTAATCGAGAGTTAACCACGAAGGGGATCTATGCCATTAATGTAATGGGTGCTCCTGGGGCCGGGAAAACCACCTCTCTGATCCGAATTATTAAACGCCTCGGTAAGCTTACACCTTATGTAATTGAAGGCGATATTGAAGCGGATTTTGATACAAAGACCTTGCAAAGTCTGGGTGTTAAGGCAATCCAGATTAATACCGGCGGAGCCTGTCATCTGGATTCTCCATTGATCGGTAATGCAGTGGACGAGCTTAGCCTGAGGGACGGTGTATTGTTCATTGAGAACATTGGTAATCTGGTATGTCCGGCGGAATTTATGATCGGTGAGCATGCAAAGATGTTGATTTCCACGGTAACAGAAGGCAGTGATAAGCCTTATAAGTATCCGCTGGCTTTTGAGAAGGCAGATATTATCTTATTGAATAAATGTGATCTGTTACCATATATCGATTTTGATGAAGAATTCTTTATGAAGGGTGTGCGGGCTTTGAATAAAACCGCACCGGTAATCAAGGTATCCGGTAAGACGGAAGAAGGTTTTGATGAAGTAGCAGCATGGATAAAAGGAAAAGTCAATTAATTACAAATAGAATCATGGTTTATGGAATGGTGCAAGGGGTTGGATTTCGACCCCTTGTTTATCATATTGCCGAAAAGCATGGAATAAAGGGTACAGTGCGAAATCTCGGTGGTACGGTAGAGATAATTGCACAAGCCTCGGTGGAAAGAATACAGGATTTTCTGACGGAGCTAACCGGTACAAAGGAAGGTGCCCATGAGATAATCCGTGTTGAGACAGAACCGGTTTTTTCTGTGGGTTCAGAGGATGAAGGGACGGTTTATGAGAGCTTTATCATCCTTAACAGTGGCGCAAATGATGAAATCCGCATCCTGCCCCCGGATCTGCCTGTTTGTGCCCAGTGTGAGAAGGAGTTAGCGGATCCGAAGAATCGAAGGTTTCAGAATCCCTTCATCAGCTGCACTGCCTGTGGTCCCCGTTATACGATCATCGATGAGCTTCCCTATGATCGGAATACCACCACGATGGTGGATTTTGATATGTGTAATTCTTGTGAAGAGGAATACACTTCCTCAGGAAGCAGAAGGCATCATGCTCAAACCATCTCCTGTCATGACTGCGGTCCCTTTCTGATCTATCAGGATCTGAAAGAGATCGGAGACGCGGACAAAGAAAAGTACAGAGGAAATAATAAAGTAATAAGTAAGGAAAATGATAAAGACAAAGTTAATTACATAAGAGAAAAAGCGCTAAGGAAAGCTGTTCAGGTCATACAAGACGGTGGGATCATAGCTGTAAAAGGAATCGGAGGGTATCATTTTGTATGTTCGCCTTTTACGGAGGACTCTGTATTGAGCCTCAGGCTTCTCAAAGGCAGAGAAGAAAAACCCTTTGCAGTGATGTTTCCCGATCTGGAGCAGGTCGCAGTCTATTGCGAGGTGTCGGCGGAGGAACAGAAGCTGCTGCTGTCTGCGGCTAGACCGATTGTATTACTCAATGCAAGGAAGGAGATGGCACCTTCCGTAAATAAGGACAGTATATATATTGGAGCCTTTCTTCCCTATACTCCTTTGCAGCTGATGCTGACGAAGGAATGCGGGCCTCTCATTATGACCAGTGCCAATCTCTCCGGACAACCGATCATCAAAGAGGATGAGGAGATCCTCAGGTTATCCTCCCCTTATCTTCAGGGAGTTTTATATCATACGAGAAGAATCGTACGCTCCGTGGATGATTCTGTAACCAGGATCATAGACCATAAACCGCAGATGATCCGAAGAAGCCGAGGATATGCTCCCTATCCGATTTTTTTCGGGGGAGAGTCCTCAGGTGATAGGATGATTTTCGCTGCAGGCGGAGATCTTAAGGCGGCCTTCTGCCTTTACCGTGAGGGAGCTGCTTTTGTGTCACAATACTTCGGGGATCTGGAGGAGTTATCCGTTATAGCGGAATATGAGCGGTCAGTAGAGGATTTAAGAAGCTTATTACAGATTACCCCATCCTTAGCAGTCTGTGATATGCATCCGAATTATCACTCTACGAGATTTGCCAAAACACTCGCTTTACCGGTACTTCAGGTACAACATCATCATGCACATATTGCATCGGTTATGGCAGAGCATAACCTGCAGGAAGCAGTCATCGGAGTTGCTTTTGACGGAACCGGCTATGGTACGGATGGCAATATATGGGGAGGAGAATTTTTCGCATGCGAGGGTGCTGATTTTGAACGAGTGGCTCATTTGAATTATATTTCGATTCTCGGTGGAGATGAATCAATGAAGGATGCCAGGAAGACGGCAACCTGTTATCTTGCTCAGCTTGGATTAGCGGAGTATATTCGCGATGAACGGAGTAGCGTGATACAGGCGGCACTGAAGCAGAATATGAATTGTATACAGACCTCAAGCATGGGCAGGTTATTTGATGTGGTCGCATCGATTCTGGATATCGGACATTATAACCATTATGAAGGAGAATGTGCCACTTTACTGGAGAAGGAAGCAGTACTGGCTCTTAAGCAACAGATAGCTCCGGTCAAGCTTTCCCTTGCAATTACTCAGAAAGATGAGATAATAGATATCAATATGAAACCCTTATTAGAGCAGCTCTGTCGGTTAAGAGATCAGGAGGATGTACGTGCTCTTGCCTTGGGCTTTCATAATGCTATTTCAGAAATGATTCGAACGGTTTGTGAACTACTTAGAAGCAGATATTTTCATTCCAGAGTTGTACTCAGCGGAGGAGTATTTGTGAATAGGGTACTTACGGAAAGAGCCCTCTCAGACTTACGGGACGGAGGGTTTATGATTTATAGAAATATTGCGGTTCCCGCCGGTGATGGCGGTATCAGCTTAGGACAGACCTATCTGGGTCAAAATTGGTTGCGTTAAGTTAGATAGAAAGAAGAGGTTTAGAGATGTGCGTAGCAGTACCGGGAAAGGTTATCGAAATCAGTGGTAATACAGCAAGGATCAATGTAATGGGAAATGTAACAGAAGCGGATATCAGATTGGTATCGGCAAAGCCCGGAGATTATGTTCTGCTTCATGCAGGATGTGTATTAGAGGTTATGAAGAAGGACGCTGCCGAGGAGCTTCTGGAGCTGTTTCAGGAATTGGGAGAGCAATAGTATGATAACTCTGGATCAGATCATAGAGGATTTAAAAAATTATGATGGAAAACCGATTAAGATTATGGAGGTCTGCGGTACTCATACCTCCAGCATATTCAAGCATGGAGTACGAAGCTTAATCTCTCCGAAGCTGGAGTTAATCTCAGGGCCAGGATGCCCGGTCTGTGTTACGGCTGCTCCTTACATTGATAAGCTGGTGGAATATTCTCTCAGAGAAAATTATTGTGTGCTGACCTTTGCAGATATGCTGAAGGTCAGGGGCAGTAAGCTTTCCCTGGCAGATGCGAAAGCCTCCGGGGGTAAGGTTCGGATGCTTTATTCGCCATTGTCTGCAGTCAGGCTGGCTCTGGAAGAGCCTGAGACGCAGTTTATCATTGCTGCAGTAGGCTTTGAGACAACGACTCCTATCTATGCGTTAATAATGGATGAAGTGATTAAACAGAATATAAAGAATATACGACTACTTACTTCTCTTAAAACGATACTCCCGGCTCTAACCTATATCTGTGATAATGAACAGGGGATTGATGCCTTTTTGTGTCCCGGTCATGTCAGTGTAATCACCGGAAGCAGGATTTATGAGGAGCTGGTCAGTAAATACAATAAGCCCTTTGTCATAGCCGGCTTCGAGGGCGAGCATATACTAGCGGCTGTCTATGAGATTGTTAATCAGATTAAACATAGGTCCTATCGCGTAAAGAATTTATATCCCAGTGTCGTAAATGAAGAGGGAAATGGGAAAGCCAGAGAGATGGTTTCGCAATATTTTGAAGCAGTGGATGAGGATTGGAGAGAGATCGGCCGTATCGAAGCCTCCGGACTTAGATTACGAGAACAGTATGGTGATTATGATGCGGGAAGTACCTTCCGTTTGGAGCAGACAGAAAGGCCGACGGGGTGCAGGTGTAGGGCGGTTATCCTCGGACGAATCTATCCGGTGGATTGCCCATTATTCCATAAGGCATGTACTCCGGTGAATGCCATCGGTCCCTGTATGGTATCCACGGAGGGTGCCTGCGGAATTTGGTATAAGAACGGAGGAATGAGAGCATGAAGATAACTATGTCACACGGAAGCGGAGGCGCTCAGACCAGCAGTCTGATCCATGATATATTTCTGCATTATTTTAGCAACCCGGTCCTAAATAGGCTGGAGGATTCTGCAGTTCTAAAGGTTCCTGAGAAGATAGCCTTTACCACGGATTCCTTTGTTGTTACCCCTTTGTTCTTTCCGGGGGGAGACATCGGAACGCTTGCTATCTGCGGAACTGTCAATGACTTGACAATGATGGGTGCACTGCCCAGATATCTAACGGCGGCTTTCATAATCGAAGAAGGTACACCCCTAAATACAATTGAAGAGATAGCCAAGTCCATGGCTAAAACGGCAAAAGAAGCCAGAGTTAAAATAGTAGCCGGAGATACGAAGGTGATCGAAGGAAATGGCGGAGTTTATATCAATACCTCCGGTATCGGAGAAATCGTAAAGCCCGGAATCAGTGTCTCAAATTGCCGCAAGGGGGACTGTATCCTGGTATCCGGATATCTGGGTGAGCATCATGCAGCCATCCTGTCACAGCGTATGGGGATAGAAAATGAGATTAAGAGCGATTGTGCTCCCTTAACCGGAATTCTCGAGGAATTGATCAAGGATAAGATACCGATTCGCTTTATGAGAGATATCACCCGTGGAGGCTTAGCAACCATTCTGAATGAAATAACGGAAAGCTCCGGATGTGGTGTGGTGATCGATGAAGCAGCCTTACCGGTAGGTAGCGAGGTTCGTGGCTTCTGTGATATTCTTGGACTTGATCCGCTCTATATGGCGAATGAGGGTAAGCTGCTGGCAGTCGTTCCGAAATCGAAGGCAAAACAAGCCTTAGAAGCGATGAAGAGAAGTAAATACGGAAAGAATGCAGTTCTGCTTGGTGAGATTACAGAAGGAGATAAGGTAATCATGACCACCCGATTAGGTGGAAGCAGAAGGATTGATCTCCTTTACGGGGAAGGTTTACCAAGAATATGCTGATATTCCTTGAGGCGATACCAGGAATGCTTCGTCAGGCTCATAAGCATCCGATAAGAAAGCTGTGAAACAAGTATCAAATCAGTCTTTACTAAGTTCCTTTCAAAGGATATACTTGGATATGAACCTACAAGAGAAAGGAAGAGGACATGCAGAAGTTTCAGACATTACTTTTTGACGCGGATAATACATTGTTCGATTTTACTGCCGGTGAGAGAATTGCCCTGGAGTCGGCTTTTTTACAGCACGGATACCTCCTGACGGAAGAAATTCGTGAGGTCTATGAAAGAATTAATGTTGGCTTGTGGAAGAGGTACGAGCAAGGGTTAATGGATCGAAAGACGGTAATCTATTCCCGATTTGGGCTTTTATTTAAGGAGATAGGCATTCCGGATGACGGGATCCGGTTTGAAGATGTATATCAAGACCTTCTTGGTCAGCAGCATATATTTATACCTCATGCAAAAGAGGTGGTGGAGTATCTCTACTCCCATTATGATCTGTATATTGTGACCAACGGAGTTACAGCTACTCAGATGAGAAGATTAAAGGATTCCGGACTTGACCGCTATATGAAGCAGATTTTTGTTTCGGAAGCGACAGGGTATCAGAAGCCAATGAAGGAATATTTTGATTATTGCTTTTGCCGAATCCCGGATTTTGAAGCAGACAAGGCATTGATTATCGGAGATTCTCTGTCCTCCGATATTAAGGGAGGCAACAATGCCGGTATAAAGACTTGTTGGTATAATCCCTTAATGCATAAGAATGAATCCGATATTAAAGTTGATTATGAAATACAGAGCCTTACGGAGTTGTATGAGCTTCTGTAGATAGATAAAGTCCAGATACAGTCAAAGCTTAGAATTAAATGAATAAAGGGAAAAGCCCAATCCAAGAGTACAAAGCGATTGTACCTGTGATTGGGCTTTTGCTATCAGCTTTATCACTTATCCTTATAATTTGGTTGATGCACGAACGTATGAATGGTACAATATAAGGATAAAGATTACTGATATAGGAGGCATGGTAGGGTATGTTAAGAGAAGGAAAGGAATTCGGATACGGATTGAGACGCCGGTTCATTGTATTTTTATCGGTTACACTGGCAATGCTTTCTATTATAACCAATGTTCCGGTCGCAGCTGCAGCAAAAAAGGAGCAAGGCATCACAATATTGTTTACACATGATCTGCATGACAATCTGCTTCCCTTTCAGACAGTTGAGGATGGGAAAGCTGTCGAATACGGTGGCTATGCCAGATTGAAAAGTGCGATCGATACTGAAAAAAAGATTGACCCGGAAGCAATCGTAGCAGATGGCGGTGATTTTTCCATGGGGACACCGTTCCAGACCATATTCGAGACAGATGCTCCCGGGCTGGTGCTGCTCGGTGCCATGGGGTATGATGTAACTACTCTTGGCAATCATGAATTCGATTATCGACCCAGGGGCTTATCAGCATGCCTTACTACAGCTGTAGAGAGCGGGAAGAGACTTCCGGTAATTGTCCAATCGAATATTGCATTTCCGGTAGATGAAGCCGGAGCAATGTCGGACACCTTAACTAATCTAAAAACGGCAATGGAGGAATATGGAGTATCCGATTACACCGTGCTGGAGAGAAATGGTTATAAAGTAGGTATATTCGGGGTTATGGGAGAGGAATCGGAGTCGATGGCTCCGATGTCCGAGGTAACCTTCTCGGATGAAATAGAACAGGCAAAAAGAGTCGTAAAGATATTAAAGGAAGAGGAGAAGGTGGATTTTATCCTGTGCTTATCCCACTCCGGTACGAAGGCGAAGGAGAAGGAATCGGAGGATGAGCTTCTGGCTAAGGGAGTTCCGGATATCGATTTTATCATTAGCGGACATACTCATACCACCTTATCAGAGCCAAAGATAGTCGGTAATACCGTAATAGGAAGTGTAGGCTGTTATGGTAAACAGCTCGGAATAGCAAAGCTGAGCCCGGATAAATCCGGTGATTGGAAGCTAAACAGCTATAAGTTGGAGCCCATTGATGATAGCTTTTCTGAGGATGGTACGGTTAAAGATCAAGTTGCGGGATATAAGAATAATGTTCAGAGTAATTATTTTGACAGCTTTGCGATGGAATATGATGAAGTATTGGCAACCTCTACGATGCAATTTCAGACTCCGGACGAGCTTGCTATGATCCATGGGGAAGCGACCATTGGTAATCTGATCAGCGACGCTTATATTTATGCTGTTAAGAAGGCTGAGGGAGAAGACTATACTACAGTTGATGCAGCGATTGTCCCCAGCGGAACCATCCGTGATACCATTTACCCGGGAGAGGTTACGACAGCCAATGCCTTCAGTATCAGTTCATTAGGGATAGGAGCTGACGGAAAGCCAGGTTATCCTCTGATCAGTGTTTATTTAACCGGAAAAGAGCTTATGACTGCCTGCGAAGTGGATGCCTCGATTACTCCTCTGATGGCAGAGGCACAATTATATATGTCAGGGGTCAACTTTACCTTTAACCCAAAGAGGTTAATGTTTAACAAAGTGGTGAAGGCAGAGCTGGTGAAGGAGGATGGTTCCGTTACGGAGATAGAAGCTACTAAGCTATACCGTGTGGTTTGTAATCTCTATTCGGCTCAGATGCTTTCTATCGTTGGAGATAAATCCTATGGTTTGATGTCCATCGTTCCAAAGGATAAAGAAGGCAATACCATTACCGATTATGAGAAGCATATCATCCATGAGACTACAAGCAAGGGCACGAGCGAATTGAAGGAATGGTATGCTGTGGTTCAATATCTTAAATCCTTTGATAAGGTTGATGGGATTCCTCAGATACCTGCATATTATGGGGCGACGCATGAGAGAAAGGTGATCGATCGTGATAAAGGCATTATCAATGTCTTAAGTAATCCGAACCAAATCGGAATTGCTGCATACTGTATCGTGGGCGTAATGTTCCTGCTTATCCTGCTTATCATACGAAGAATAATTACAGGAAAGAGACCTAGAAGATCCGGACGAAGCAATAGTAAGGGTAAAGCTACGAAAAGCAGACAGCGTTAAGCAGGCACAACCTGATCCAAAGGGTAAGTATTTAAATGAAATGTAATGCATTAAGCATAGATACATAGGTACCGCATATTGAGAGGCACATAAGGAGAGGCTGATGAAACAATCAAAATTAATATATATTACCGCGATGCTGATTTTTGGAAGTATAGGACTGATATCAAGAAATATTCAGTTATCGTCCGGTCAGATTGCATTGACCAGAGGTGTAATCGGAAGTATATTCCTGTTACTGGCAAGCAAGGCACTGAAGGAAAAGATATCCTGGGAGAAGCTTAAACCGAATATGCTGCTACTGATTATTTCTGGAGCGGGGATCGGCTTTAACTGGATCTTGATGTTTGAGGCATATCAATACACCTCGATTGCCAATGCTACATTAAGCTATTACTTCGCACCAGTTTTTGTAGTGCTTTTATCACCGTTTTTATTAAGGGAGAGACTAACACCAATTAAGGTTGGCTGTATCCTTGCTGCGTTGGGAGGAATGTTTCTTATTGTCGGTGTTGGAGGCGGTGAAGGGAAAAATCATATAATAGGGATCTGCTATGGTTTGGCAGCCGCGGCGTTATATGCCGGGGTTGTCATCCTGAATAAATATCTGAAAGGATTATCCGGTCTTGAAACAACATTAATTCAACTAAGTGCGGCAACCGTTATATTACTTCCTTATATTCTGCTGACGGAAAACATCAAGGTCTTTCATGTTGATATGAGGTCCGCTGTATTTCTGATTATTATGGGATTCATTCACACCGGTTTGGCCTATTTGATGTACTTCACCGGTATGAAGAGGCTTAAGGCGCAGACGGTAGCCGTTCTTAGCTATACAGATCCGATCTCTGCAATTCTCATGTCAGCATTGTTTCTTGGTGAGAAGTTGACATTATTACAGAGCTTTGGGGGTATCCTAATTCTTGGTGCGACCTTATACAGTGAAGCCTATGATCGTAAGCAAAGTCTGCAATCCATATCTAATCAATGAGTTTAGGCTACTTAGTAGACAAAAGTAACAAAAATAAATATGTATTTATTTGTCATTTGATGAATATTTACTATTTATTATGGAACAATCCTACTATATAATAGAGGTAATAATAGTAATTATTATTGTTTATTTTTATCCTTATCCCATGATATGTGGATTAGGATAACCATTATTGTTTCAATATTACAATATAAGGTTTCATGTAATATATAAGAGATGCCTATGTGTCTTGGAACACATAGAGTTCAGATTGGAAAAGGAGCTGATGAATGATGAAGGTAGTAGTAATTGGATGTACCCATGCGGGTACTGCTGCAGTCAAGACAATTTTAAGAGAGAACCCGGATGCTGAAGTAACTGTTTTTGAACGAAATGATAATATCTCTTTCTTATCCTGCGGTATTGCTTTATATGTCGGAGGTGTAGTTAAGGACCCGACCGGATTATTTTATTCAAGCCCTGATGAATTAAGTAAATTAGGCGCTTCCATCAAGATAAGACACAATGTTAAGAGGATAGACACAGAATTAAAGAAGGTCGTTGCAGATAATCTGATTACCGGTGAGGAGGTGGAGGTTAGCTATGATAAGCTGGTGAACACCACCGGATCCTGGCCTATCATTCCACCTATTCCGGGAATAGACAGTAAGAATATACTGTTATGCAAGAATTATGAGCAGGCGAATGTTATCATCAGTAAGGTGAAGGATGCAAAGCATGTTGTTATTGTCGGTGGAGGGTACATCGGTATTGAATTGGTAGAGGCCTTCCGGGAATCAGGAAAAGAGGTAACCTTAATTGATGGACTGGACCGTATTCTGAATAAGTATCTGGATAAGGAATTCACAGATGTATTGGAACAGGATCTTATGGATCGTGGTATCACCTTAGCGCTGAATCAGGCAGTAGAGCGTTTTGCTGCGAATGAACAGGGCGAGGTTACTGCTGTAGTTACTGCAAAGGGCGAATATCAGTCCGATTTAGTTATTCTATGCGTAGGTTTTCGTCCGAATAATGAGCTTCTGAAAGGTAAGGTAGATATGCTCCCTAACGGAGCGATAGTGGTAGACGAGTACATGAGAAGCAGTAATCCGGATATTTATGCGGCCGGTGACAGCTGTGCGGTACATTATAATCCGAACGGAGGTCAGGCATACATTCCCCTGGCAACCAATGCAGTCCGAATGGGTATGCTGATTGGTAAAAATATTGCAGAACCGAAGGTAAAATACCGCGGAACACAGTCAACCTCAGGACTTCATCTCTTTGGTTATAATATCGGATCCACCGGAGTTACGGTCGGAAGTGCCGAGTTTTTTGGTTTGAAGGTGCGTTCTGTTATTGTGAAGGATAATTATCGTCCGGAGTTCATGCCAACGACAGAAGAGCTTCTAATGCAATTGGTATATGAAGTGGGTACCAATCGGATTGTCGGAGGTCAGGTTATGTCCAAGTATGATATTACTCAGTCGGCCAATACCTTATCCCTGGCTATTCAGAATAAGATGACAATAGAAGACTTAGCATATGTGGATTTCTTCTTCCAGCCTCACTTTGACAGGCCTTGGAATTATCTGAACCTACTTGCTCAGGCAGCACTGGAGCAGGAGAGAAAGCTGGAAGCAGACCATGTCTGATCAAAGGAAGTTAAGTGTGGACTGCAGACCGGGTTGTGCTGCCTGCTGTATCGCACCCTCTATCTCTTCATCGATACCGGGAATGCCGGAAGGTAAGCCTGCAGGGATACGATGCATTCAGCTGTCAGAGGATAACCGCTGTAAGATATTCGAATCCTCCCTACGTCCACTCGTTTGTTCCAGCCTAATGCCGTCACAGGAGATGTGTGGAACTGATTATCAGGCAGCCATGGATTATCTCAATGTATTAGAACGGGAGACAGTATGTGAAGTATCACAGCTTAAAGAAATCAAATAGAGATTTTGAATAAAATAGGGTTATCGCATCATGCGATAACCCTATTGGTTTATTATAAGTTATTCATTATACCGAGATCTTAGTTCGTAGGATATTGTACTCGCACTTAAGATAACGGCTTAATCTCTTCTCGAAATCATCAATATCGATGTCGATATGATCAAATGCTTCGTCAGCAATGGGTTCCGCTACTTTTGCTCCCAGGCAGACCCAAGCATAATGCTGAGCGATATGCACACAGGTTACTAATTCATGATGAACGATACATGTGCTGTTAGGTCTGTGGTGATATAAAGCCACCTCATACATCGGGAAGGGGAGATCCCATTTATCCAGCAGATACCCTCCGATTTCCTGATGGTTAAATTCGTACTCTTCGAGATCCAGCTTCGCGTAATCATCAACAGTGAGAGATGCCTTTCCTAGTTTGCCTTTATTCAATAGACTCTTTGATAGTACAATCAGACCGATATTGTGCATCAATCCTGCAAACATTGCAGCCTCAGGAGGTTGTTTGTGGAAGAAGGTCTCGTATAGGAACAGAAAAATACGGTTTGACAAGTAGGCATGCTGCCATAAAAGCTCCGGTGCCTCCGAGATATCCTCTGTCTGTTTGGTGCTGTTAATCACAGAGGCCCAGTGTATAAAGGTTTTTAGATTATGCAGACCGATATAATGAGCAGCTTGCTTGACAGTGTTGGGCATAACTCCGTATACAGCGGATTTGCCGACTTGAATTAGGAGAGAGGACATAACACTATCTGCTTCCAGCTCATTCACCAGGGCATCTATATTCTCTTCTTCAATCAAAGAAATCATCTTTTCGCAATTGATGGGCATTGTGTCATTGCAGCCGATATTCTTGATAGACTTTACTAAATCTTCGGAATTAAGAACCTCATCATCCTCAAATAGTTTATTGATATTCTCCAGTAATTCTGTATTGTTCCAGGGCTTGAATACGTATAGCTTTGCTACATTATGCAGAAGAGCCCGAAACATCGGCTTTTCCTCTGCATATCCACTAAGTATGATTCGGATAATCTTGGGGTATTTCTCCTTCACAATACTTAAAAGTTGATATCCGTCAAGAATGGGCATCCGCATATCGCTGATTACCATATCAATCTCTGTATTCTCAATCAGCTTAATTGCTTCCATGCCATTTTCCGCAGAGAATATTTCATAATCCGTTTCCAAGAACATTCTTGACAACGCCTTTAAGATCTGGACCTCGTCGTCCACGATTAAAATCTTTTTCATACCCCATCATCCTTTCATAAAGTAAAATTATTGTTCCTAGAAAGAAAATCACAAGATAGTGTCCTTGCTGAGTATCTGGAGTGTAATAAGGCATACATCAAATATCTTGTTTATGATATTTAGATAATATACCATTTTAGCGTCGATGATTGTCATACTGTTATTTCTTTCGCAGCCTCCGTACAGGTAGCTTTAGAAATAACTGATTAGTAGCTTGTCAGTGCTTAAAAAGTTCACATAAAGTCAGTTCTGAGTAAAGTCATCATGAAATAGTATGAAATAAAGTGTTATACCTCTGTTATGATCGGCAGTGTTATGATGAAGGTGGCTCCTTTCCCAAGCTCGCTTTTGACATCGATAGCTCCGGCATGTTTATTGACGATGATGTCATAGGATACGCTTAAGCCAAGACCGGTTCCCTGTCCAATCTCCTTGGTAGTGAAGAAGGGTTCGAATACCTTCATAATGTGTTCTTCTGAGATACCGGGACCATCATCGATAAACCAGATGATTATATTCTGATTCTCCTTGCGGGCAATTATTTTAATGGATCCTTGATCGGAACGTTCCTGCGACCTGATAGCCTGGGCTGCGTTGAGTATGATATTCACAAAAACCTGAGCTAATTGAATCCTATTGCAATAGATTACAATATCGTCAGGTACATCAATCTCCACATTAGCAACATATTTTACTTCATTTTTTGTTATCAATACAACCTGATGAATCAGATCTATTAAAACATTCGTATCCTTCTCGTTATCCTTGGAAGAACGGGCAAAGACACGAAGAGATTGGACAATTTCGGTTATGCGGTCAAGACCACTTGAAGAATCAGAGAAGATACCCTCCAGCTCGTCTAGAATTAAATCTATTTTCAATGATTTGTATTTATCACTTAATACACATAGGTTAAATTCAGGATCATTCATAAATTCCTTACTGATAATTTTATCTTGCACAAAAGTAAGAAATTCTATTACTCGGTTAAAATATTTATGAAGAATGTCAAAATTACTTTTGACAAAACCCATCGGATTATTTATCTCATGAGCAAAACCGGCTGCCAGCTGCCCAATCGCTGCCATTTTCTCCGATTGTACAAGGCTGAATTTGGCTTCTGTCAGCTTTGCATTGATCTCCTTTAATTCCTCATTTTGCTCTCTGGTGACCTCAATGAGTGACTTCAGGTGATTGGATTGATTCTTTGATTCAATTGCCACCTTGAGTCTGGCATTAAATTCGATTACATTGATGGGCTTAATAATATAATCAAATGCACCTAACTCAAAGCATTTCGTATAGCTTTCCAGATCATCAAGTGAAGTAAGCATGATGATTGGAATATCATCATATCTGGAATCAGACCGTAGCTGTTCTAATATTTCCAGGCCGGAGATGACCGGCATAATAATATCTAGGATCAGAATATCGATCCAATGTTCTTTTAATATATCATGTACCTTGACCGGATCGTTACATAATAGAACCTGTGTAATAGCAGGAATATCATCTAAGCACCGTTTGGCAATGGTTAGGTTAAGTTGACTGTCATCGACCACAAGAACTTTCATATTATAGCCTCCATTCATAGGGTGGATGTCATTTGTTTATACAATTATATCATTTGAATATTATTATTTCAACTAATGATATGCATATTAGCAAAAAATGGGGTGATATTTTTCCTCAGTATGTAACAATGTCACAAAGATTGACTAAAAAATAACAATAGTGGGGTTGACAGAGTGATAACTATATCGTAATATTTGAATATATTAATAAATAGATATTAGCATACGATTAGAAAGAAGGATCAAGATGAACAGTGATTATCATAAGTATAACGAGATGGCAGAATTGCTTAAGACCATAGCACATCCGGTAAGAATATGTATTATACGGGGATTATTGGAGAAGGGTGAGTGCAATGTTACCTATATGCAAGCCTGCCTTGGAACTCCGCAGTCTACCATATCACAGCATATACAGAAGCTGAAATCCGCAGGGATTATCGAAGGTCGGAGAAATGGACTGGAGATCTTTTATAAAGTGAAGCATGAAAAAGTTGCAGACCTGATTCGTCTGCTATTTCAGGAGGAAGCATAATCATTAAGCAGTAGTGCGAATAGCACTGAAATAATGGAGGAATATCATATGAGTAAAAAAGTATTAATTGTCGGAGGGGTAGCCGGTGGAGCATCTGCTGCAGCCAGACTGAGAAGATTGGATGAAAATGCTGAAATTATAATGTTCGAGCGGGATGAATATATTTCATTTGCGAACTGTGGATTACCGTATTATATCGGTGAAAGTATTAACGAACGCAGTAAGCTGTTGGTGCAGACTCCGGAAGCGATGAAAGCAAGATTTAATATTGATGTTCGTAATAATAGTGAGGTAGTTAAGGTCGATCCTTCGAAGAAGACAGTAACCGTTCAAAGTAAATTGATGGGTTCCTACGAGGAAAGCTACGATTATCTGATTCTTTCTCCCGGTGCGAAGGCACTTCGACCGAATATCCCCGGAATTGGCAGCGATAAGATCTTTACCCTTAGAAATATCCCGGATACGGATAAGATTAAGGCTTATGTAGATAAGAAGGGCATCGAGAGTGCAGTAGTAATCGGTGGAGGCTTTGTCGGTGTGGAGATGGCGGAGAACTTAAGAGACAGAGGCTTAAGTGTAAGCCTGGTGGAAGCAGCTGCGCATATCCTTGCCCCTTTTGATGATGATATGGTTGCCATAACGGAGAAGGAACTTGTGGAAAATGGTGTGAGGCTGATCCTGGGTGATGGAGTGAAATCCTTCCGTGATATTAACGGAAAGCTTGAGGTAATCCTGAACAGTGACACCATACTAGCCGCAGATATGGTGATACTGGCGATCGGAGTGGCGCCGGATACCGCATTTCTGAAGGAGAGCGGCCTTGATTTCGGTCCCAGGGGTCACATTCTGGTAAATGATAAAATGCAGACGAATATCGAAGGAATCTATGCCGTAGGTGATGCGATCGAGGTGGTAGATTATATTACGAAGCAAAAGACAGCGATTCCGTTAGCCGGTCCGGCCAATAAGCAGGGCAGAATTGCTGCGGATAATGTGGCGGGTCTTAACACTACCTACAAAGGTTCTCAGGGAACCTCGATTATAAAGGTATTTGGTCTTACTGCAGCAAGCACCGGGGCCAATGAAAGAACCTTAAAGAGAGTAAATCAGGACTACCGGACAATTACACTACATCCGGTATCCCATGCCTCTTATTATCCGGGAGCAGTACCGATGACCTTAAAGCTTATCTTTAACGAGGACGGGAAGGTGCTGGGAGCTCAGGGCGTGGGCTTTGATGGCGTAGATAAGAGAATCGATGTAATTGCTACCGTTATCCGTCTGGGTGGTTCGGTAGAGGATCTGACCGAGCTAGAATTATCCTATGCGCCCCCGTTCTCCTCTGCAAAGGATCCGGTAAATATGGCAGGCTTTATGGCACAGAATGTCTTAGAGGGCAGAAGCCATATTGCTACATGGAGTGATGTAAAGGCGATGAAGCCGGAGGATTATATTCTGGTCGATGTACGAAGTGAAGAGGAATATAATACCGGTCATGTGGATGGAGCAATTAATATTCCGGTGGACAGCTTAAGAGATCGCATGTCCGAGCTGGATCCGAATAAGACGATTGTGGAATATTGCCAGGTTGGTCTTCGCGGATATGTGGCGGATCGAATCCTGAGCCAGAACGGTTATCAGGTTATGAATGTTACCGGTGGGTATAAGACAGCCGTTTCCTTAAAGTTTGATCCGTCAAAGGATGATAATAAGAATGATCCTTCAACCGTAACCACTTCTAAGCATATGGTGGTGGATCCGGATACTCAGGCGATTAAGGAGGAAACACATCAATCGGGAACCTTTGATAAGTCATTGGATGCCTGCGGATTATGCTGTCCGGGACCGTTGATGCAGGTGAAGGCCGCCATGACGGATCTGGAAGAAGATCAGATATTAAAGGTAGCTGCTTCGGATCCCGGCTTCTACGAGGATATTAAAGCCTGGTGTAAACGCACCAATAACGAGTTGTTAGAGGTGACAAAAGCCGGCGGCAATATTACAGCTTTTATAAAAAAGAATTTAAAGACTGAACCGACAAACCAATTTACCGGATCAGCGCTTGTGAAGGATAACAAGACGATGGTTGTGTTCAGCGGTGATCTTGATAAAGCAATTGCCTCCTTCATTATTGCGAACGGAGCTGCTTCCATGGGGAAAAAGGTAACCATGTTCTTTACCTTCTGGGGACTGAATATCCTTCGTAAACCGGAAAAGATAAATGTAAAGAAGGGTATGCTAGATCATATGTTTGGCTTCATGATGCCAAGAGGTAGCCGAAGGCTGAAGCTGTCAAATATGAATATGCTTGGTATGGGCGGTAAGATGATCCGAATGGTCATGAAGAATAAGAATATAGCTTCACTGGAAGAATTGATTCAAGCTGCCCTTGATAGCGGTATCGAGATTGTCGCATGCCAGATGTCCATGGATGTGATGGGACTTAAGAAGGAGGAGCTGATGGACGGGGTAAAAATCGGCGGAGTCGGTTATTATCTTGGTGAAGCAGAGGATTCTAATGTGAACCTGTTTATTTAAGAAACTCGATCATCTCATGCAGAATATATCATAAATACGTACTAAGAGCTATATACTACCATGATGTAATATCAAGGTCAGATTATATAGCTCTTTTCTTATCGTTGGAAAATACCGACGGGACAGCTTGCAGCTATAGTAAATAATTTACGGAATTTCTATTTGCATGGTGGAAAGTATAGGGGTATGATGGTATAATTATCAGCAGAACGATTCGGGAGATGAAGTGATGTTAAGACTGCATAAAAGAAAAATGAAGATGGCGATTGCATTTCTGATCATTCCGGTAATGCTTGCCGCTCCGCTTCCTGCTTCCGGAGTGGTCGCTCCGATTGAGGATACCAGGGAAGAAATCGAAAATATCTCACAGGAGGAGATGGAGGTATTGGAGAGGCTGTTTCTTATCTCGAAGGAGATTGAGGCTCTTGAGGCGGAGGAAGTGAAGATTAATACCGAGATCACTGCTATAAATGAACAGATAGCGGATCTGGAGAGAACGATTGATGAGACGCAGCAGAATTATGATGAGAAGCTTACACTCATGGAGAAGGTTCTGGTTTATTATCAGAGGGGAGGACCCACAACCTATCTTGAAGTATTACTCAATGCGGATAGCTTCAGTGAATTCTTAAAAAGCTTGAATGTAATTAGGGACATTTCACATAATGTATCAGAGCTGTTAACTTCCCTGGAGGCGGGTAAGAAGCTCCTGGAGGAGGAAAAACAACAGCTGGACGGTAAAGCCGATGAGCTTACGAAAAAGCAGGAGGAATTGACCTATAATCTGTCAGAACGGGAAGCGGCTCATCAGGAGCAGGAAGCCTACTTGTCCGGTTTGGAGGATAAGCGTATCTATTATGAGGAGCAGCTTCAGAATCTACAGCTGCTCTGGGAGGATTGTAAGAAGCTGTTTACAGACATTGTATCGGAAACGACACGGATCATCGGGGAGGGGCGTTTTACTGCTGAGGATTTGAATCTCAGTATGGGCTTATTTACCATACCGGGTGCCATTGCGGAGGATACCTTTAACCGTGTATTGAAAGAAAATTCCGATATGGCAGAGACGATATTTCACTTTCAGGATGGACAGGTAGAGATTGAGGTACCCAAGCTACATCTGATTCTCCGAGGTGATTTCCTGATCACCGGTGACAGTGCAATACAGTATCAGGTTACGGAGGGAACCTTCTATGACCTGCCGCTCGATGAGTTATCAATTCAGGCGTTGTTCGAGCAGGGGCCTATGATCATAGATTTTGCGGCCATTGCCGGTAATATTGAGATTGTCGATTTTGCTCTTCAGGAGGTTGCTAGTGAGGAAGGACAGCTGACATTTGTTATTAAGCTGAAGTGGTAGACGATGGGAGGAGCATTCATGATTGAAGCAAAAGGTGTATCATTAATCTACCCGGATGGGACAAAAGCATTAAAGAATATAAGCTTAGGGATTAAGCCCGGTGAACTGGTATATATCACCGGACCCAGCGGATCCGGTAAGACCAGCCTTCTTAAGCTGTTGATTGGTATGGAATATGCCAGTGAAGGAGAGCTGAGGGTACGGAATGAAATAATGAAAAAAGAAAATGAACATAGGATAAGACAGCTGCGTAAAGTGATTGGTCCGGTATTCCAGGAATTTAAGCTGATCGAAGGCCGAACCGCCCTGGAGAATGTCATGATGGGTATGAGGTTTCTGGAGATTGCTCCGAAAAGGATGAGAGAGGATGCTGAAAATGCCCTAAAAAGAGTAGGTCTGGGGCATAAGCTACATAATCATGTCGAGAACTTATCCTGGGGTGAGGCTCAAAGGGTTGCGATCGCAAGAGCGGTAGCTAGAAAACCGGTTCTGATTCTAGCGGATGAGCCAACCGGTAACCTGGATCATGATAATGCATTAAACATATTGGAGCTATTGACCTCCTTTAAAGACAGTAATACTGCCGTTGTAATAACGACCCATGCAACTCATCTGATTGAAGGAGCTAAAAATGCAACCTTTATTCGGGTAAACAGCGGTGAGATTACGGTGCAGCGGTGTGAGGAGGGGCTCGAATGAAAACATTTTTTTATAATATAGGATATTTTCTGCTGGAAGCATTACGGACCATTCGTTTTAATCCATTATCGAACTTCTTCTCTGTTCTGGGAACCGGATTGATCTTATTCTTGTTTGGAATCGTTCTGGCAGGCTGGTCAGTCGGTGATCAGATTGTAATGATGCTGGAGCAGGAGGCTGAGATCAGTGCGTATCTGGTTGATCCGGAGGACCAGGACCAGATAGAAGAGCTTACAAGGCGGATCCGGTCTATCGATGGTGTTGTAGAGGTTCGCTTTGTTCAGAAGGAGCAGGCAAAGCTTCAGATGGAAAAGCTATTGGGAAATGAAGCGGATATTCTCGAGCTGTTCGAGGTGAATCCATTTGAAGCATTTCTTGAAATCAGAATTAATCTTGACCGGCTGGATGAGGTATCGAAGCAGCTTGTACAGCATGAAGGAATTGAGTATGTGCGAGATAACCGAGAGGTACTGGAACAGATGAAGCAGGTAACCGAGGGTGTTAAAATCGTTGGAGCCTTTATTATCCTAGCAGTCAGTATGACGACCTTAATCATTATATCCCATATGATACGGCAGGGAATCTACAATAATCGGGAGCAGATCAATACCTTACGACTGCTGGGGGCACCGGGCGGTTTCATCGGGTTTCCCTTTGTACTGGCGGGAATACTGATGACTGTAATAGGAGGCTTTATTGCTGTGATATTGCTTCTGATGGTAATCCGAGGTGGATACCGGCAGCTTGGTGGTGCATTACCATTTATACCGTTACCGAAGCAGGAGAAGCTACAGACTACAATCAGCCTGTTTATATTATCCGTCAGCGCAATCCTTGGAGTAATGGGAAGCTTATTCGGACTAAGCAGCATGAGAAAAGACAAAAATTGAATACAATGGAGGAAGGACAATGATAAGCTTTATTAATGATTACAGTGAGGGAGCACATCCACGTATATTCGAGCTGATGCTGCAATCGAACCTGGAGCAGAATACCGGTTATGGAGAGGATTCTCATAGCGAGCGGGCAAAACAATATATCAAAAGAGAAATTCACAAGGAGGATGTGGATATTCATTTTATTCCCGGAGGAACTCAAACGAACCTTCTGGTTATTTCATCCTTTCTACGACCTCATCAATGTGTGATAGCTGCAGATACGGGACATGTGAATGTCCATGAAACCGGTGCTATAGAGGCTACCGGTCATAAAGTGGTTACGGTACCCCATCAGAACGGGAAATTATCTCCTGCAGGTATCCGTAAGGTTCTCGAGAGTCATAGCGGAGAGCATATGGTACAACCTAAAATGGTATACCTGTCGAATACAACGGAGCTGGGAACTATCTATACCAAGGCGGAGCTGGAGGCAATCCGGGAATTATGTATTCAGGAGAAGCTATTACTATTCTTAGATGGCGCCCGTTTGGCAAGCGCTTTAACCTGCGACAGTAATGATCTTACCTTGAAGGATATCGCTGAGCTGGTGGATGTATTTTATATCGGAGGAACGAAGAACGGGGCTCTTCTCGGTGAAGCCTTGGTTATCTGTAAGCAGGAGCTGAAGGAGGATTTCCGTTATATGATCAAGCAACGGGGAGCTATGATGGCGAAGGGCTTTGTGATCGGACTTCAATTCGAGGCTCTTTTTGAACAGGGACTTTATTATGAGCTTGGAACCCATGCTAATCGTATGGCTGCGAAGATCGCACAGGCATTATCGGATAAAGGAATTTCATTTTATGCTCCGGTATGCTCTAATCAGATATTTCCGATTTTACCTGATGAGATTATCGATAAGATGGCGGAGAAATTCGGTTTTCAGATTCAGGAAAGAGTGGACGATAAGCATAGCGTAATCCGCCTTGTGACCTCCTGGGCATCCAGTCAGAGCAATGTTGACCGCATGATAGAATTTATACAGGGAATATAGGGAGGAATTAGAATGCTTACTCGAGTGAATCAAAAAAATGGTGAGGAGCTTTCAATACTTGGATTCGGATGTATGCGTTTCCCGCAAAAGGGAGTAAGTATCGATGAGCCAAGATCGATTGCACTCATCCGTTCCGCAATCGATCAGGGAATGAATTACTTTGACACGGCTTATTTCTATCATGGCGGTAAGAGTGAAGCGCTTCTAGGAGATGCATTAGCCGGTGGCTATCGCGAAAGGGTTAAAATAGCAACGAAGCTTCCTCCTTTCATGGTAAGTAAACTGGACGGTGCGAAGAAAATCTTCGAGAACCAGTGTACGAAGCTCAAAACCGACTATATTGACTATTATCTCCTTCATATGTTAACCGATAAAGCCACACTGGATCGTATGATCAGCATCGGAGTCCTGGACTGGCTGGAGCAGTTGAAGAAGGAAGGGACCATACGTAATATCGGTTTCTCCTTCCATGGAGGAAAGGCTGATTTTGAGCAGATTTTAACTGCTTACCCCTGGGATTTTTGCCAGATCCAATACAATTACCTAGATGAGAATAATCAGGCTACGAAAGCAGGCCTGCAGCTGGCAGGTTCCATGGGAATTCCGGTTATCGTAATGGAGCCTCTGCGTGGAGGAAAGCTAGTGAATAATCTTCCTGATCAGGTGCTGAAAGCCTTCCGAGGCTATGATGCTGAGCGTACCCCGGCAGAATGGGCACTTCGCTGGATATGGAACCATCCGGAGGTTACGGTGCTTCTATCCGGGATGAGTGATGAACAGCAGCTGGCTGAAAACATTGAACTTGCTTCAAAGGTCACTGCAAATTCTTTATCGAACGAAGAGCTGGAGGTGTTCGACAGAGTAAAGGCAATCATGCTGGAGAAAACCAAAGTACCTTGTACAGCCTGTGCTTATTGCATGCCCTGTCCTCATGGAGTTGATATTCCGGGATGCTTTGCGGCATATAATGATAAGTACCTCTTGAACGCAAAGGATAACCGTTTTAAGTATATGCAAACTCTGGGAGTAATGTCAAAGAAGCCTGCTTATGCATCGCTTTGCACGGAATGCGGAAAATGCGAGCTTCATTGCCCTCAAAAAATTTCAATCCGCAAAGAATTAAAGCAGGTAAAGAAGGAGATGGAGGGACCTCTGTTTAAACCTGTTGTCGGAGTTGCACGAAAGGTGTTAAGAGTTAAATAGATGAAAACGAAACAGAAAATTAACTTGGATTATCGACAACAAGTGATATAATATTTACTATATAGGAAATTAGTCACATAAAAGATAAAAAGATAATAGGAGAGATACCGTAAGGTATGGGGGAAAATCATGAATAGGAATCGGCTTAAGGTGTTATATATCTTGATTGGTCTGTTTTCTTTAATGGCAAGTATTATTTGGACTTATAAGAGCTTCAAATCCAATACGGCTACACTTACTTATCTGGTAGATGCATTAATTATTATCCTCTTAATCGTTCTCTTGATGAAAAACAACGGAAAGCCGAAAATAGCTGTTGATCACAGCAACTATCTGGAATGGATAACCGATGGGAATATTGAAAGCTGCTGTAAATTGAGTGTGAGTATAAAAACCCTTGAGGATCTGGTTCGCTTGGCGATTGACCTGAATAAGAGAGTAATTCATGATTCTAAACTTGGTAAATACTTTGTATTGACTGAGGATATGACCTACATACATGATCCGGGGATGAGCAATCCTCTGATGGATAATAAACTACAGTTAGGCCGAATATTAATTGAACGAGGATTAATTCAAGCAGAGCAGTTAGAGACAGGCTTGTATTATCAGAAGCGAATCGGATGCAGATTAGGAGAGAGTTTGCTTGCTCTTGGCTTTATTGATGAGACTGCTCTATATTGTACTCTTGCTACACAGCAAAAAATCACATATTATGAGCTTGATTCAAAGACAGAATGTGAAGACATCGCTTGGACCGTGAAAATGAGTATCAATAAAGCAAAGGCATTGCAAGCATTACCGCTGGGATATCGATCTGACGGAAAACTGGTAATTGCCTGTGGTGATGCCTCGAAAGCAGGGGTTGCCGCTGCACTGAAGGAGATGTTTGGAGAAGAAATATATATGGTAGCCTCGAGGCCATCAAAAATATATGAGCTTCTGAATAAAATTGATACTGTGATAAAAGATCATAATGGCTATACACAGCTTTTAAAAGAGCGAAAAACCGAAGCCTATGAACGATTGACAGATAAGGAATGGGAGCAGTTTACGACAGCATATTATAATGGTAGGATTGATACCTACTTGTTCATTAAAGCAATCGGTTTGGTAGATCCGCTGCAGCTTGCCCAGATTCCGAATAAGGAAATAATCATTAGCTGGCTAATCGGGAAAGGATTGATTAACGGTCAGATTGCCAACCTAATCAAATCCATTGAACGACTAAATAGTAAGCAAAGTAAAGCGGTCAGGCAGTCAAAGGTGGTACCACGCTTGGTAGAATTACTTAAGGAAGCAAATTATATCAATTCGGAAGAAGCGGATTGGGCTGTTCGGAAAGCGGAGCAGGTAGGCTGGTCAATCAATCAAATTCTAATCGAGGATTATCTGGCTAATGCGGATACGATTGATTATGCAATGCTTGTTCTTACCTCACTTAAGAGTATAGTAAATAAGGCTAAAATATACTGATCATTATAAAACAATAGGATATTGTTATTGACATACCGCTATTTTAAGAATAATTATATAAAAGACTACAGGCTTAAGAGTCGGTAGTCTTTTGATTCATGACAATAGAAAGTTCGCGAAGTGTGCATTCTTTCGTTCATGTCAAGTGAATTGGTTTATCAGTTCATCTTGTATACAGCTTCTGTTTGCCTTTATGAAGGTGAGCTAATGTATTTGCTCATTGTATTTCTGAATTAAGTAATGTAAAATGAATTAGTGCTAAAAAAGTAATTAATACAGCGAATGCTGATACACCTTTGAATGGCATGAATTGATATGGGCAATATCATTTACATATAGGAAATATCATAGAGGATGAAAAATGATTCGGGATTACATGAAAGAATGCACCCTCTGTCCCAGAGATTGCAGGGTGGATCGAGCTAAGGGACAAAGGGGATACTGTAAGGTTGGCGAGGAGCTGATTGTAGCTAGAGCCGCTCTTCATATGTGGGAGGAACCCTGTATCTCAGGAGAAGAAGGCTCAGGAACCGTATTCTTCTCAGGTTGTTCTCTAGGCTGTGTCTACTGTCAAAATTATAATATTGCCAATGGAATGGCCGGCAAACAGATTACAATAGAGCGGCTTTCCGATATATTTCTGGAGCTCCGGGAGAAAGGAGCGAATAATATCAATCTGGTGACTCCCAGTCATTATGTACCACAGATTATAGAAGCGATTCGGCTGGCAAAGGGAAAGGGGTTATCTATCCCTATTGTATATAACAGCAGTGCCTATGAGAAAGTAGATACGCTCAGATTGCTGGAGGGGTATGTTGATATTTATCTTCCGGACTTAAAATATAGGAATCCGGAGGCTGCAAAATTGTACTCAAAGGCAGAGGATTATTTTGAATATGCCACTAAAGCGATTGACGAGATGGTTAGACAGGTTGGTTGTGCAGAATTTGACGCTCGTGGAATCATGAGAAAGGGCGTGATTGTTCGTCATCTTTTATTACCGGGATATCTGTCCGATTCAAAGGAAATAGTCAAATATTTATATGATACTTATGGGGATACTATATATATCAGTATTATGAACCAATATACCCCCTTACCGCGGATGGCAGATTACCCATCTATGAATCGCAGTGTTTCAGAGGAGGAATATGAGGAACTGATCGATTATGCAATCGATATTGGAATAGAGAACGGTTTTATCCAGGAAGGCGAGACTGCAAGTGAAAGCTTTATACCGGAATTCAACGAAGAAGGAGTATAATTCTTATGAAAAATGAACATAGATCAGGTAATAAGAAGGGAAATATCAAAGAGCCTTCAAACAGATCAGACTACAGCAAAGCAAACAAGAAGCGGGAGGTATATGAAGACGCTAAGGCCTTCGAGGATTTTAATACATTTGTAAAGGAGACAGGATGGAAGAAGTCCGGCAATCAATCCGTGGGCAGAGGAAAGAGTTCAGCCTCCGGTAGACAGAAAAGTACATCTGCCTATGCACAAAAAGGCCCTGCTTCCAGAGAACAGATGAGTACATCTGATTATGCTCAGAAAAGTCCGACTTCCAGGGGGCAGAAGAATATTTCTACTGATACACAGAAAAAATCTGCTTACGGTATGCAGAGCAGAACTTCAAGTAACAAGAAGAATGGCTCAGCTTACCAAAGAAAGGAATATATCATATCCGATGCAAAAACTTCGAAGGGCTTTAATGCGGGAAGTGGAACGAATATGCAAGGTAAACAGTTGACCGAAACGGAAGCGAAGAATAAGGGAGCATGTTCTTATCAGAGAAGCTGTGGTGGCTGTAATATTCTTCATGACAATTACGAGAGGCATCTGGAGGAGAAGCAGAAGGAAGTAGAGAAGCTGATTAAAAAATATTGTAAGGTTGAGCCGATCATAGGCATGAAGCAGCCCGACCATTACCGCCATAAGGTGCATGTTGTCTTTGATCATGACCGAAAAGGCAAACCGATCTCCGGCGTATACGAGGAGGGAACCCATCGTGTCATTGCGGTTGAACACTGCTTAATTCATAATGAGAAGGCTGATGCTATTATTACAACTATACGCGGTATGCTGAAGTCCTTTAAGATACTGACCTATGATGAGGATACCGGATATGGCCTGCTGCGCCATGTGTTAATCCGAACCGGCTATCATAGCGGAGAAATCATGGTGGTCTTAGTTCTGGCTTCGCCGATTATGCCCTCAAAGAATAATTTTGTCAAAGCGCTTCGTAAGGAGCATCCTGAGATTACTACAGTTGTAGTAAATGTAAACGATAAACAGACCAGTATGGTTCTGGGAGATAAAGAGCAGGTTATCTATGGGAAAGGCTTTATCGAGGACAGCCTTTGCGGAAAGACCTTCCGGATCTCGCCAAAGTCCTTTTATCAGGTGAATCCGGCTCAGACTGAGGTCCTCTATCAGAAGGCAATTGAACTGGCTGATTTATCCGGTAATGAGATTGTCATCGATGCCTATTGTGGAATAGGCACCATCGGTCTAATCGCATCGGATCATGCCAAGCAGGTTATAGGCGTAGAGCTGAATAAGGATGCGGTTCGGGATGCAGTAGTGAATGCAAAACGTAATGAAGCTAATAATATTGAATTCTATAATAACGATGCCGGGGTATTCATGAGTCAGATGGCAGTAAAGGGAGAGAGTGCTGATGTAGTTTTCATGGATCCACCCAGAACCGGTAGCACACCGCAGTTCATGGACGCATTAGCCGTGCTTAAGCCGAAAAAGGTTGTCTATGTCTCCTGTAACCCAGTGACGCTGGAACGTGACCTGGAGTATCTGACGAAGAAGGGCTATAAGGCTCAGAGGGCGATACCGGTAGATATGTTCCCTTGGACGAGGCATGTGGAGACGATAATTTTGCTTACCAAGAAATGATAAGCAAAATTTGAGAATCCATTCATGTTGAGTGCGTAATAATGATGACGTATTGTGGTTCTAAGGGTAAATGATGAAGGTAAACAATGTAGTGGTTTTGGAACAAAAAAAGAGCAGAAAATAGCTTTGCACAGCTGGAGAATGGCAGAGAGGGCAGTAATTTGTATTTCATCAAGCAGCTGAATTCCAGTTAAGCGGCTGAAAAATGACCTTCTAAGTCCACCGTATTATAGGGACAATTTAGGAAACGCAAGCTGAATACGGAAAAGCGAAGGAGGTAACCAGGAATTGGTTTCCACCTTCGCTTTTTTTGATGCTTATTGTTACTTTGTCTTTCTCACACCGTTTTCATCGACCTCGAATTCGTCAATCTTGGCACTCTTAGCAAGAGAGCCATCGGTGTAGAAGTAGTGCCAGTTCCCTTCGATCTCCAGCCATTTTCCGGATGCCATGATGCCGTCAGAGGTAAAGTAATATTTGATATTTTCCGCAGTGAGCCAGCCGGTGATGGCCTTACCATTTTCATCGATATACTGCCATTGACCGCTGTCGTTTTGTACCCATCCCCGTGCTGTGCCCTCATCAATGACAAGCTCCACGAACCGGCGTAGGATGGTTGATGCCTCCCCACGGGTAGTATTACCCTGGGGGTCGAACAGGTTGCCTGTTTTGCCAACGATAATGCCGGTCTGCTGAATTGCTTTTACAGCATCCTTTGCCCATGCGCTGATTTTCTCATTGTCGACAAAGGTAACAGTCTGACGTGATACTGGTAAGGCATAACCGGTAGCTTTGGCGTAATTCACCATCATCACAGCCATCTCTTCACGAGTGATTTTCTGATCAGGCCCGAATTTATTGTTGCCGATACCCTGAACAATCTTGTTCTCGACCGCCCACTCAATATAAGACATGGCAGGTTCTGCAGCCTTAACATCGGTGAAACTGCTGGCTTTGTATCCGCTCACATCCGCGCCTGACAATTTACCCAATGCCATCAGGAAGGTCGCACGAGTGATGGCGGTATCAGGAGCAAAGGCAGTATTGCCTGTGCCGCTGATCAGGTCACGGCTTACAACAAAATCAATGTTGTCCTTCGCCCAGTGCTTCGCCGTGTCGGTAAACACCGGAACAGGGGCTTTGTAACCTACTCCGTAAATTGACAGGCTGTTCCTACTGAAAATCATCCTGCCATTGTTGTAGCTGGAATTAGTCAGCAACTGCGGCTTGCCTTTTTTATCGACATACACGGCATAGAGGTATCCGCTTTGCTCCTGGTACGGTGTGTCGCCTATTCCGTAGGAGCTATCGGTTTTTCCGCCTGTGTGCGGCGTATAGGCTATGCCCAGCGTGACCGCACCTTTTCCGAAGTTTGTAATATGAACGGTTTTGCCGTTTTTCTGATAGCCCACGGTAATGTTGAACACGGGACGGGAGCCGATCAATGCCTTTGCTGCTTTAGAAATCTTGGTTTGTACTCTTGCCGAAACCGTAACGATACCGCTTGATTGTTTATCAATCTCAGCAATGGCTCCTGTATCAATGGTTACATCAAGCACAGCCGAACCAATGTTGATGAACTTCACGCCAGCCTCTTTCATGCGGTCGATAGCTCCCGCATCAATGGTTGCATTCAGGCTGGTATAACTGCCGCTGTTTGTAATGCAGAACGCTACGGCAATGCCGTCCACTTCCTTTCCTGATTTCTTCGCTGCATCCTGCGCTGCCTTGATAGCTTCCCGCGCCATCTGTTCGGTGATACTTGTTGAGAGATTACTATCCTTTACCGTGCCGGCAACATTCATCTTTGCTATCGCTGGCATATTGGGCTGCTTATCGATAGGGATAGCAGGCTTAGGAGGTTCTGGCGTGTAGCTTCCACCACCGGAGGATGAACCACCGCCGCCGTTATAACTCCACGTTGCGATTACGGTCAGATTCTGCGTGACGTTTGCAAAGGCTTTATCCCAACCAGTAAAGGTGTAATTACTTCGGGTAACCGTAGGTGCTGTAGCTGACCCACCACTTGCGATGGTTTGTATCAGTTCTCCGCCGCCTGTGCGGGTGCCGCCGTTTAGATTAAAGGTGACAGAATAGCTAACCGCCGGAATCGGCTCGAACATTGCCTTAACAACCACATTTGCTGCAGGCATGGTGAACTTGTTGTTCACAACGCTTACACCGCCGTTGACCACCTGCCACTCCTTGAAGCGATAGCCGCTGTCCGGCGTCGCGGTCAGGGTAATTTCTGCACCTTGTGCTGCGTAAACAACAGCTGCTACAGCCATTCCGTTGCCACCGCTCTGCACAGTAATAGAATATTCGATAACCGGTACTGTCGTAACCGTAACAGTTGCAGTGCCGGATTTGGCAGTATTAACTGTCGAAGTACTTGTAATGGTTAGGGTAGCTGCTGTCTCGTTGGCGGCAACCGTCAGAACGCCGGAAGAGTTTATACTCGTGCCACCGCTGTTATTACCGTATACGCTCCATGTCACGGTCTGTGCCGGATAATTCGTGCCGTTCACCGCCGCGCTGAAGGCTTTCGTACCGCCCTTTTGTACCGAAGCGGTCGCCGGGGTTACGGTTACGCTGTCCACTGTAGGTACGGGATTGCCCACGCTGCCGATTTGAACTGTGTTTACCAGATCGGTGTAAGTGATCGGGCTGCCGGAAGGGTCTTTCTGCCCTTGGGCAGCGGTCATCACGGTGGTTCCAACCGTGACAAATGGGGTTCCCGCCGTCAGACTGCCAGAAATAATTACAGTGCTTTTCCCATAAGCGGTGCTTTTCACGGCCTTGACCCCCGCGCCGTCGGACGCCATGTTCCCACCCACGGTAACGTTTGCGCCGTACGCGTCGACGCCGGTGCAGTTATTCCCGCGAACAGTTACGTCGCCGGTCACGGTAACGGTGGTCAGAGGGTTGGCCAGAATGCCCGTCGCCTCGTACTGGGTAAGGTTATTCACGGCGATGCTGCCGCCTACCTTGATCTCGGTGCCGTAGTTTGCGGCTGTGTATACCCCCGTTATGCCCGCCGTTATGCTGCCGCCCACGGTGATCTTGCCGTCCTTGGCGTTCACAGCAACGCCGGTACCCTGCAGTGCCGTTATGTTGCCTCTCACAGTGATTTTTCCGCCGTCCAAAGCATTGCCGGAACCATACATATACACGCCGTTATCGTTTTCCGTCACTTCCACGTTATCAACGGTGGCCTCCGACACGCCGATAATCGATACGCCGCCGAAAGATCCCTTCAAGTTAAATTTGCCCGTCCCCGTACCGATAAGATTTACCTTACCGCCGTTTACTACCTTTAATGCAGAAGTAAATATGGAGTTGGTGCTTGTGTCAAGCAAAAGATCATAGTTTCCCAAATCAAAGTTGATTGTCTTTCCGTCTACCTCAATGGGATCAGTATGGTTAATATTTTTAAGCAGTTTGATGGTTTCACCGCTTTTGACCGCTGTCAGCGCCTCGCCCAGGGAGGCGTATCCTGTCGTGCCTATTTTGCAGACATTTGCTGCGTCAGCGTTCACCGTCACCGGCAGGGTCAGCTTGAGACTTTGACCGGTCGCATCGCCTGTCCCCGCGGCGATCAGTACCAAGTCGTAGATACCATCTGTTATAGGGGTCATGCTTCCGACTGCAGTGCTGCCTGAACCGGTTGCAGGAGTATTGGTCGCAGTTACGCCCAACTCGGAGTCGGAGCTCCCGGCTGTAAAGGTCACGCCAGCGTTCGCTCCATCCACAGAGATGGTGGATGGCTGCCCGACCGTTACGTTGGACGGAATGACGGGGAGTGCGGTGAGGAAGCTTCTCGGCACGCCGTTATCGTTATAAAACACGCCGGAGGCAAGGCTAATACCTTTGCTGTTCAGCCCGGAGAGATAAATATGAATCTTGCCGCTGTCATACGTGGAAATCCGTCCAGTAGTGAAGCCGCCGCCGTACAGGGTAGCTTCACCGTTGCAGGACAGTACATCAGCAGAAGCATCACCAGCGGTAAAGGTGCCGCCTTGAACATCCAGCTTTGCGGTACTGCTGACTGACACGGCATAGACTATACCATCGGTGATTTGAACAGTGCCGCCATTAGCGGATATGCCGTATTTACCACTGTCTATACTGCCGATGCTACCGCCGTCTACCCTCAAGTTGCCAAAATTCAGGATGGTCGACTGCGCATTTGCCCCGAGCGCCTGAATCGTGCCCGCGGTAACAATTAGCTGACCTCCGTCGGCGTTATTGATACCGATAAAATAACTATCAACGGCAGCGTTCTGGGCAATCGTGGTCGTTCCGCTGTTATAAATAGCAGCGCTCATGCCCGTTTGCTCCAGCGTGGCGTCTCCTGTCAGAGTGAAGGCGCCACTCACATAGATGAGGGGATTGCCACTGCTGCCGCTAGAGCCGCTAACCCCAAGATGTCCGTTTAAGGTCAATTCCTTTCCGGCGGGGATATTGATGCCGTTGCTGCCCATATGCAATAATTTGTCCTGCGAGGTAAGAACAACGTTATGTTCAATGGTCAGCCCGCCGGTCAGCGTAATGTCCTCATCGATACTGATAATGTCTCCATCGCTAGCGTCCCTAATAGCATCCCTCAACCCCGTTTCGCTCGTGACGCTGACGGAACCCGAATACACCGCCGCTGCAATGGTTTCAGAAGGAGTAGCAATGTTAAGCTGGGCTTCTTCCTCAATAGGCGTCTTGCCGCTATCGACCGGTGCGCTTTCCTCCAAAGTCGGCGCTGCATTGCCGGAGGCTGACTCTCCTTCCATTGCATAAGCGCCGGCTGCGCCAAGTGGTGTGCATAACAGCATTGTCAATGTCAAAAGCATTGCCAACGCTTTTCTCCATCTCCATGGAATTTGTTTCTTCATGGTAAATCCTCCAATCATTTATAGTTTTGAAATGGGCCGATTGTTCCGAAGCGGAAGCCTTTTTGACCGGCCATTGTTTCTCTCTAGACATCCTTACTTCAAGATCGTAAATTTACGATTTTGTTCATCAGATGCAGACCTCCTTTCTACGCTTACTATAGCTTTAGATTGCCTGATGGTCCCGTCTTCAGCGCTCACATGCATCCGGGCATAAAAAATCTTTCATAGTCAAATTCCTTTATCAAGGCTTTATTACTCTTATTCATTTCATCAATATGACCACGCCGAAGGGGATCTGTCCCTCCCGGTTCGGCAGGGGGAAGAACAGGGCACTGTGATAATTCTTCGGAACTGAATAAGTCCAATGCCTGCAAAAGAGCGACAGCGGGTAATCAAGCCGGCTGAGCAGTGCCGTCTTTCCGTAAAACACACCATCGGCCGCCTCCAGCATGGCATAGTTTTCATTGGTAAGCCGTCCGGTGAAATTGATTCTGCCTTCCGAAATATCCTCCGCTGTTAGGTCGGTGTGCTCCATAAGCGTACGATTTACCATACACAAAACGCCGCCTCGTTTAAAGATTGCAACCGGGTAATTAAGCGAGTCGAGGACGACTGACAGTTCCTCATCGGTTCCGGTAAGCGACTGAAACTGCCATATAAAGTGCTCCTGTGCCGCAAGCTCCTTTTTAACCTTCTTCTGCAACAAAACCAGATCGGCGAATGGCTGTCCTCTTGGGTTTTCCTGATTCAACTTTTCTCACCTCCGTTTTGCTCTACAGCTTTGTCTACAATAATTTTACTAAAAACTGGGAATCCCCAAAACCGAACCAGCGCTAACTTTCGTGCAAATATGAGCAACATGAAAAAAGCCCCTGCAATCCGTAGTGGACTGCAAGGGCTTTGGTTGTTTTCGATTAATTTATGGATTTTCGATATTCCGAAGGGGTCATGCCAACCTTCTCCTTGAAGAACCGCGAAAAGCTCTCTGCACGGGGAAAGCCACAGGACAGAAAGGCTTCGGCAACGCTTAGATTCCGATTCCTCAATGCTGACTTTAGATGTTCTACTTTGATCTCCTGATAATAATGATACAAGGTGATACCGGTCTGCTTTTTAAACAGCCGTGCGAGATGCGATGGGCTTAGGCCGATTGCCGTTGCAAGCCTACCCGCATCAAAATCCTCCCGCCAGTTATTTTCAAGATATTCCTTCGCTTTTGTGACATCCGACCGCCCCTTATAAACCCTGCTGATGAGAAAAACACAGAGAACATATACCGCACTCAGCTCTTTCACCCACACGGTGAAATGCAGGATATCCGTATAGAGCGCCTGAGTGTCGTAATCTGAGCTGCGGGCATGATATCTCCCCTCCATGATCTTCAGCGGAACTTTTATGTTCTTAGCCAATACAACCTCGCCCCTGAGTGCACGGAGCAGGTACTCATGCAAGCCAAGCTGATCGTTCACGAGGGAATCATTTTTCAGATTATAAACATCGATAAGCTTTGAACGATCCTGAATATTCCAGGTGCTCAACACCGCTTCGTTGATAAAGACCAGATCCCCATTGGGCTTATAAATCTGCACCGGTATGGGAAAAAGCTCGGCGATTCCGAACAACTGACGTTCTGTTTCAATACACGGGTAGGCACCTTTGGCCTCCGCCATCGGTTGTTTTTTGAAAGGAACATCCGAAGTAGTTTTCCTGTACTCAGATGGAGTCATTCCGAACCTGTGCTTAAAGGCCGCTCCGAAGGGTCCGTTGTAATCCGTCCCACACGCGGCAAACACTTCATGGATGCTCAGTGTCGTATCGCGCAGGACTTCTTTTATTTTTTCAAACTTGCATTCCTGATAATAGCTGTAAGGTGTTTGACCAAACAGCCTTTTGAAAAGGCGTGTCAAATGGTCGGGGCTTAGCCCCACGGCATGGGAGATCTGATTCTGATCGAAATCATCTAGTAAGTGTGCTTCGATATATGTCTTGGCTTTCATGGCATCTACGCAAGATTGGTACACTTGCTTTAGAACAAATACAGCCACAATACATACAATCGCTCCGTCTTCGCCGCGGATGGGAAAATTTAAAATATCCTGATAAAGGGCATTCAGCTTATCGTCTTCTGTCTCATAACGCCGAGCTATTTCCTCGGAGGGAACCCGGACCTCCTGAAAGGACAGTATATCGCCTGCAAAAACACGCCGCAAATAATCTGGTTCAAATTTCCAACTAATATACGGATCGGTTAAAACATTGAGTTTACCGATAATTAAATCAGCATCATCAATGTTAAAAAAATTTAGAAACTCCCTGTTGACGAACAGGCTAAGACCGTCCGGCGAGAAAATCTGCACCGGGATGGGGAAAAGCGCAAAAACTGAAAACAAATCATTCCATTTCTCAAAACGATTCATTTGCAACACTCCTCTCCATTTTGTATAGAAAGGATGCTTGCCGACTGAGGTGCGTCGACGGGAAAACCGAGGCTTTGGAGCCGTATCCCCGTCTCCGTATCCAGCTTGCCAATCTCCGTTGAAAGAGCCTTCCAGAAGAAGGAGGCGGTATCCACTGTGGAAAAGAAAGTCAACCAAATCATCGTACCTCTTTTGTTTGACAGGAACTCAGGAACCGCTATGATTTTCCCGTAATCGATGGGGGATTCCACAACCGTCAGCGGGTAGTCGAATATGTTTTCCAGTGTATGGTTGACGCAGTCGTGCTTAAGAGCTTTACGTTTTCTCATCAGCGTTCCTCCTTCCTGCAGAAATGATATTTACATTTTAGAGAGAGATATATATCGGCCTATTGTAAGGAAAATTGAGATTCAGGGGCAATGATTGCTAGATAAAATCGCTTTACCAGCGCAACTTTTGTCAATCTCCGATTCAAGAATATTTTATACAGCGATATTAATGAAATTTTACTATAATAAAGCAATTAACTCAAGACTGAAATTGGGAATATTTAGTAATAGCTTCTGTCAATGGGTTGTGGTATGTTGTGTTTCTGAGAACCGGATGCTTCTCAAATCAAGCGAAATGAGTGCCTTTGCAGTAGGAAGTGAGCGTCTACAGAAAGTCTTATTAGTATTGCTGGAAAACTGATTTAACAATTAAAATGGCTTATTGACGAAAGCAAATAGAAGTAAGAATTATGAACGGATCCATAAAGATATGGATCGTTGGAGAAGAACTAATGATAAAGGTATTGACAACAATAATATTTGCTTCATACTAATATTATTAGAAGTAATATATATTGATATAAATTCTGAAGCCGGAAAAGAGGATCAACATGAGTAGAGAAACTATAAAGTATTTTCCTCCGGAAAAATAGGCAGCTTAGTACTTAAAAACAGATTAATCAGATCTGCGACCTGTGACTACAAAATGGCAGAGGACGGCTCCGTAACGGATATCGTTCTCGATATTTATCGGAACTTAGCAAGGGGCGGCATCGGCATGATCATCACCGGGTTAATGGCTGTTTCACAGAAGGGGAAGGGTGTCTCAGGTCAGATATGTATCTATGATGACCAATGCACAGTGGAAACGGCGAAGATTGCCGAAACTGTGCACGCGGTGGACAACAATTGTGCCGTCATTGCTCAGCTTTGCCACTTCCCTATTCTGATCAAGCTAAACTGCGATGATCATATTACAGGGGGTATAACGAAAGAAACCTTTCCCGAAATTCTGAAGGAGATCACGGATACCGGAGTGGATGCGATTGAAGTAAGCGGAGGCATGTGGGACTGTCTTGTATGCACCGAGGATGAGCTTGGATTTGCGCCGGTGCCAATTCCAGAGTCCAGAACACACATTGATGAGCCGGATAAACAGTCCTATTATTATAACTATGTTCGTGACCTCCATTTGCCTATCAAACTCATCCTTGTCGGTGGCAACCGTAATATCGAACAAATGGAGTCGATCATCCAGGAAGGACACGTAGATTTTCTTTCGTTATCACGCCCTCTGATTGCAGAGCCCAATCTGCCCGACCGTTGGCTTCACGGCATCGGAAGCGAAAACGCGCACTGCGTATCGTGCAACGCCTGTCTGCTGTTTAAAGATGAATTCGGCTGCGCAATGAAAAGGCTGAAACTGAACAGAAAAGAGTTCGAAACAGGGTATGCAAACGGCTGGAGAGCCGAATTCAAATAAGGACGGTGTGACATGTCGGAGATATGTTTAGTAACGGGAGCGAACGGCCATCTGGGAAATAATCTCGTACGATTATTGACAGAAAGAGGCTGTCGGGTGCGGGATGGTGTTCGACGTACGGATGTCTTAAATGCCTTTGATGACATAAACTGTGAGATCGTCTATGCCGACATGCTGGATAGAAGGTCTCTTACGCAGTCAATGCAGGGCATCGGCACCCCTTATCACTGTGCGGCGGTTTTCAAACATTGTGCTAAGGACCCGAAGTACAGGTGACAAGAGAGCTTATTGAGGAAATCGAGCACGCAGAGGAATGGGATACGTCTGTCAGCAGACTAAGGAGGTAGTTATTATGAATACTATTGATGCAATAAAAGAAAGAGTAAGCTATAGAGGTAAGTACGAAAAGAATACAGTTCCCAGAGAACATTTGAAAATAATTATGGAATCCGGGTTGGCAGCACCTTCTGGTTGTAATAAACAAACAACATATTTGATTGCTGTTGATGACAAAGATGTTTTGGAGCAGTTTCATTCGGTTATACAACCGCCAATTGGGGAGACTGCTCCAGCAATGATATGTGTGTTGACAAAAAGAATTAATGCCTATCGAGATAAGTGTTATTCAACGCAGGATTATTCAGCAGCTATAGAAAATATGCTGCTAACAATTGTGGAACTTGGCTATCAGAGCTGTTGGATTGAAGGACATATAACAGATGATGATAGAATTGGCTATAAAATGGCTCAGATTCTTGGAGTTCCGGATGAGTATGAACTTGTGTGTTTTTTACCTGTCGGCAAAGCTTGTGAGCCATTACATAGAACGGAGAAAAAGTCTTTTAATGATCGGGCATGGTTTAATGGATTTAGGAATTTTAGCGGTTAATAATATTTGAATTTACACAGTTTATTTAGTTTCGGATGGACGAATACCGGTTTCACGTTTAAAGACAGCGGAGAAATAGGCTTGACTACTAAAGCCGAGCTTCTCCGCTGTTTCTGTTACACTTGAACCGTTTTCCAACAATTCGGTAGCTGTTTTTAATTTAAGTTTTAAAAAATATTTATGAACACCTATGCCTGAATATTTATAGAAAATACGTTTCAGACTTGCTTCACTTATATTACAAAAATCTGCAATTTCAGAAACTGATGGTTGAACACATATCTGGCTGTTCATATAATTGATAGCTTTGCTGAAAATGAGAGCGTCTGGTGTAGCTAAGACTTTGGATATGCTTCCGTCATCAGCGAGTGATAATAAAAGCTGATATATGTAGGTTGTGAGCATCTGGGAATAAGTCTTTATATTTTCAAAGGGAATAAGATATTTTTGGTAGAGCAGAGTATCTTCGGGAAATCTATAATCGTTTAATTTATTATGTATGTAATTGAGCATGGAAGTAACGATACCTATCTGCTCATCAGAAAGATGAAATACTTTGTTTTGCAAATAGCCGGATAATTTACCTCCCAGTGAAAATGAAAAAATCAACAGAGTTGCTCCGCTTTTGTTATCAATATAAAATTTATGTAACTCCAAAGGCTTGTGAAAAATGATTTCTCCTTTTGTAAGATTGTAAACTCTTTCATCACCTGAAACGCAGATATTGCCGTCCAATACATAAAGACATTCCCAAAAGTTATGCGATTCTCCGAGAAAGTTATATCCGTTATCGTAGTGTATTTCAAAAAATGAGAAAAATTTTTCAATATAAAACAGTTCATTTACGTCACTGGAGAGCCATACCATGTATTTATTTTCCTTTCATATGGTTTACTGAGCTAAAACCATATATTATTGAACGTTTATAGTATTGATATATGTTTTTAAAAACAATATATTAATATCATAATTGAAATAAAATGTAAAGGAGAAAATGCTATGGAAAATATTAATATCGGATATGTAGGATTGGGTGGCAGAGGACAATTTCTTTTGAAAGATGTTGTATTGGCTCAAGGCGAAAAGGTTACAGCAGTGTGCGATACATACAGAGACAGAGCTGAGATAGGTGCAGATATTATAATGGAGGCTCAGAATGTAAGACCGAGCGTATATATAGATTATCATGATCTGATTAATGATAAGAATGTAAATACTGTTATAATCGCAACCGCATGGGAAAGCCATGTAGAAATTGCTGTTGCAGCTATGAAAGCCGGGAAAGCTGTTGCGATGGAGGTCGGTGGTGCATATACACTTGCGCAATGCTATGAATTGGTAAATACATATGAGGAAACCAAAACACCATTTATGTTCCTTGAGAATTGTTGCTTTGGCAGACGTGAGATGATGGTGCTTAACATGGTTCAGAAAGGACTTCTTGGCGAGATCGTTCATTGCAGCGGAGGATATCAGCATGATTTGCGTGAGGAAATTTCTTTTGGCAGAGAGAACAGACATTACAGGCTAAGAAATTATTTAACCCGTAACTGTGAGAATTATCCGACACATGAGCTTGGACCTATTGCAAAGGTTCTCAATATAAATCATGGTAACAGAATGATGACACTTACATCAACCGCTTCAAAAGCAGCAGGCCTGCATGAATATATTATGCTGAACAAGAAAGAGGATGAATTCCTAAAAAATAAGCAGTTTGCACAGGGAGATATTATAACGACAGTTATTAAGTGCACAAATGGCGAAACGATTGTTCTTACCCTTGATACAACCCTTCCGAGATATTATACCCGCGGCTTTACCGTAAGAGGAACAAAGGGAATGTATGAAGAAGCAACTGACTCCGTATTTATTGATTCAGAGGAAGACAGAAGCCATGACTTTGATTGGAGAAAAGAATGTATAAACAATGCCAAAAAGTATGAGGACGAATATGATCATCCGGTATGGAAGCAGTATATCAAAGAGGGCGTTCAGGGAGGCCACGATGGTATGGATTGGCTGGAGTTTAAAAAATTCTTTGAAGCGCTGAGAAATGAAACACCGATGCCAGTCGATGTTTATGACGCCGCAAGCTGGATGGCAATTACCGCTCTTTCTGAAATGTCTGTTGCAATGGGTGGTGCAGTTGTTAATATTCCGGATTTTACAAATGGAAAATGGCAGAGGAATATTCTTGATTAAATAAATCATCATCATCCCTGCCTAATGCTGTAGGCTATCCCCTAATCAATGTAAAGTATGCTGACCGTAAAAGTTATTATGAGGCATTTGATATCTATTATCGGGATGGTTCTTCCGCTGCAATGACAGAAATGATAGCAAATTATTTGGATGAACGATTACAAAACAGCTTAAGCTATTTGGAATTATATTTAGAAGACTAAAACAAGCCGTTTTTCGGGAATCGAAAAGCGGCTTGTTTAAATCATATAAGATGAGTTTAAGCATGTAAATGCTTTGATTTCAGTATTTTCAGTGCCGGTAGCGGATTATTGACGGTGGCAAGTGTTACACCGCAATCGATGGCTTTTAAGACATTATCTTCATCATCGGGACACCAGCACCAGGGATCAATGTTAAGGTTGCGGTAATAGTCGCATAATTCCCTGGTTAAATCTTTCATTCCGATTCCGACACTGTAATAATGAGAATTTGTATCTTTGGTGTAATTCTTCAAATACCATTCGGGAAAGCCTTGAGTTTTTACTCCATATTCTTTATGGGCATATGTGGTGACATCGGCATTAAAACAAGTAATGACATAGGTATCGGACAGCTTATAATCCTCCAGCAGTTTAATGGTTTTATCGATGACACTGGTTCTGTAGTCCTTGATCTCTACATTTAGAAGTAAATTCTTGTCCTTAACCAGATCCAGAAATTCTTCGAAGGTAGGGATTCTTTCTCCGGCATATTCGGGAGAAAAATGACTTCCTGCATCTAGTTTCTTTAACTCACGTAAGGTATAGCCGGATACCTCGCCGGTACTGTTGGTGGTTCTGTCCACGGTGGTATCATGTATTACGACAAGATGTCCGTCACTTGTCATGTTAATATCCATTTCTATACCATCGACACCCAGTTCAATTGCCTTGCGAAAGGACAATATAGTGTTTTCTGGGCAGAAGGCCCTCGCACCCCTATGTCCGACTATCAATATATTTTCCTTGCTTTGCTCCCACATCGTATATTGCCTTTCATTAATTTAATTTTTAAAAAATATGTATAGATATTGCAAGATAAACAATTCATGAATGACTGGTCGACTTCTATAGGATATTTTTTCTGACCCCTGATTTTATGCTTTTTAGACGCTTCATAACGTCATTTTGGTTGTTACCGAAATATGCGTGCAAATACTTGTATTCAGTATACAGCTGCTCATATATTTTTTGATGCTCAGGATTGGGAGTATAGGTTGTCCTGATTCCGCCGCCCATACGGGAGCCTGCTTCTGTGATAGTATCATATCCTCCATTGGCCTTCCCTGCTGCCACAGCGCCGAACATGGCCGCACCCATCGCAGTTGCTTCTTTTGTCGCTGCTATATGGACAGGAGTGCCGATTACATCAGCGAAGGTTTGCATAACAAATGGGCTTTTTTCCGCTATTCCGCCGGTTGCATAAAGCTGTTTAATCGGAACACCGCTTTCCTTGAAGGTGTCAATAATCATACGCTTTCCATATGCTACGGCTTCAACCAGCGCTTTATACATTTCTTCGGTTGTCGTTGTCAGCGTCATACCAAGGATTAATCCCGTCAGATCAACATCAACCAGGACAGAGCGATTGCCGTTCCACCAGTCGAGAGCAAGTAAGCCGGAGCTTCCGGGCTCAATCTGTGAAGCACTGTCATTAAGATATTCGAGTACGGATTTGTTCTGTGCTTTTGCGGCTTCTTCTATCTTACTGGTGGTGCAATGTTTTTTAAACCAGGCAAAATGATCACCCATACAGGATTGACCGGCTTCATAACCATAGAAACCCGGAAGAATTCCATCCTCACAGATACCACACATCCCTTTTACCTTGATTTCACTTCTGCTGACCAGCATATCACAGCCGGAGGTTCCAATGACCATAAGCATAATATCGGGAGAGGTAATACCGGCACCGGGAACAGCCGCATGTGCATCTCCTATGCCTACGGATACGGGAGTTCCTTCACACAGGCCTAACAGCTTAGAGGCTTCTTTGGTGATATGTCCGGCTTTTGTTCCGACAGGATAAATGTCACGGGACATCTTTTCATCAATAATATGTTCCAGTCTTTTATCCAAGGAACGGAAAAAGTCATTTGAGGGATAGCCTTCCTTTTTTTGCCACATTGCTTTGTATCCGGCAGTACAGGAATTTCGCATCTCTATTCCGGTAAACTGTAAGGTGATCCAGTCGGCCAGCTCCATGAAGCGGTCTGCTCTATCAAAAACCTCAGGAGCCTCATTCAGTATCTGCCATATTTTTGGAAACATCCATTCCGAGGATATCTTTCCTCCATAGCATGCAAGAAATGCTTCATTTCTTGAAGCGGCTATTTCGTTTAACCGATTGGCTATGTCCTGGGCTGCATGATGTTTCCACAGCTTCACATAGGCGTGCGGATTGTTTTTGAACTCTTCCAGCATACAGATTGGAGTTCCGTCACGTAAGGTGGGCAGCATGGTACATTCAGTAAAATCAGTTCCAACACCGATAACATCCTCCGGCCTTACCTTTGCATCCCTTAAGACGTCTTTTACGGTTTTAGAGGCACATTCCAGATAATCCGGAGGATATTGTAATGCCCAGTCTGGCTCCAGCTTTGTGACTTTATCAGGCAGAAACTGATCCATAACACCGTGAGGATAATCCATTGCTGATGAGGCAAGTATGGTACCGTCTGATACATCGACCAGGATGGCTCTGGCGCTTAATGTTCCAAAGTCAATTCCAACTGCGTATTTCGACATAGAGTTTTTCCTCCAATTTCTTAAGATAATTCTGATATTACTTTTGTGAGTTGGCTTATATGGTTAATATTTATAAAGCATTTAGATAAATCCTGACAGCCGGAGGTAGGGTTAAGATATCCGATGCATTTTAGGCCCGCAGCAACAGCAGACTCACTGCCTGCCTTAGAATCCTCTATTGCTATCGCTTCATGCCTTCCTAATCCTGATAAATCTAGTATTTTAAGATAAATATCAGGCTCGGGCTTTTTTTTGGCTACCTCATCTCCGGCAATAATATAACTAAAATAATGATCTATTTGATAATATTTTAAAATCGAATCGACATAATGTCTATCAGAGGAGGAGGCTAATCCGACTTTTAAACCTTTCTTCTGCAGGGATTGTAATACTTCTACCAGACCATCACTGGGTTTGATATCCTTTGCTATTACTTCCTCCAGAATATAATTGTATTGCAGATATTCCAGCTCATCTTCCGACTTCACCAAACCGTATTTTGAGATCATATTATTCCATAGTAATTTATTGGGTAGCCCAACTGACCATGCTAGATCGATATGTTCGGCGATTCCACCTTCCGTAAGAAGCCTTCGTTTTGCGTTCTCATGCAGTGGTTCGCTGTCAAAGACCACACCGTCCAAATCAAAAATAATGAGTTTAAAATCTTTCATCAAAGCTTCCTTTCGAGTCATCTTTAGCCTGGTTATCCGCCTTTGGCAGAAGACAAACTTTTAAAATAATATTGCATTTAATAAGCTAGAATTTAAATGCCACCTTGAAGTCGCCGTATTTACCGGAGCTATGTTCAAAAGCCTTTTCCCAATCCTCCAGAGAAAACATACGGGATACGACTCCGTGTGTTTTTAGATTACCATTAGCGATATTATCAATTACAAAAGGATAGCAATAAGGACTGAGATGAGAGCCTAATATATCCAGTTCCTTTCTGTCTCCAATGATGGACCAGTCAACCGTAGTGGCTTCACCGAATACACTGAATTCAATGAAGCGGCCTAATTTACGAATCATACTCAGTCCCTGGGTTACACTGGAGGGATGTCCGGTTGCTTCAATGTAGATATCGCATCCGTAGCCATCAGTCATGTCCATGATAATCTGAACAACATTCTCTTTACCGGGATTAAGTACGAGGTCTGCTCCGAATTCCTTTGCTTTTTCCAAACGTGAATCTATCATATCAAGAACAATGAGTTTTTTGGGGTTTTTCATTCGGGCATATGTAACCATTCCCAATCCCAGGGTGCCAGCACCGGAAATTACAACGATATCCTCACACCCAATCTGTGCCCGGTCAACCGCATGCTTGGCGCAGGAGTAAGGTTCAATTAATAATGCATCTTCCAATGACATCTCCTTGGGAACCTTACTGATAACAGAATTCTTGCTAAATCTCACATATTCAGCCATACCACCGTTGTTAGTGCTTTGAAAACCAAAAATATTATGAGGCTGGCACATCCAATAATGGCCGTTCTTACAAAATCTGCATTCACCGCAGGGTTCAATTTGATCTGCAGTAATCCGATCACCAACCATATAATCCTTTACATTGCTGCCAACTTCAACAACCACTCCTAAAAATTCGTGTCCCGGTATAAAGGGAGGTTTTACCCAAGAGGGCTGTGTCTCATCACCCCAGAACATTGCCGCTCCGTGCCAGCATTTTAAATCACCTGCACAAACACCACAGGCCTCGGTTTTGATAATGATATCGTCGGGTCCACAATCAGGTGTTGGGTAATTTTCCTCCAAACGGTAATCATTTTTGCCATATGCAACTAATGCTTTCATTGTACTTGGTATTGCTCTCATATATCATTCTCCTTTCGGGTCTCAGTTCATTAAAGTATAAACGAACGAATGAGTTTGTCAAGAGCACAAGTGAGAATAAACGAGCAGTACAAACAATAATTAATACAAAAAACATCTTAAAATAGTAATAATATAACCAAAATAACGAAATAAATGGTAATAATAAGTAAATATAAGATTGATTATGATTGATCATGCGCATTTATAATAATTAATTTGCACATTTACTAATTTGACCGCAAAATGAATAAAAGAGATCGCAGATCAGTGAGATTAAAACAGAAACTGCTGAGCAGTTTAAACAGCCAGACAAGCTTGTCCTGTGCTGGAGAACGGATGTCAGGTATCTTGATACGGCTGTTTCAGGAGGATTGCATAATAGCGAAAAGTATGTTAATTTAGATTCATAGTAATATGAAAGACTACGATAATAGCTTTTGATGAAAGGCTTAGGTTTGCGCCGTCAGTCTGATGATTGGAATAAAGAGGATGTGCAGAGCAGAATGTTAAATATTGAGCGTTTAAATTATATTCTTAAGGAATTGCAGGAAAAAAAATCGGTTTATGTGAATGAGCTATCGAAGAAATATTATGTAAGTCCATCTACAATCCGCAGGGATTTGGATCAACTGGAGAAGGAAGGGTTGGTTCGTCGTACCTATGGCGGATGTGTTCTGATTGAACGTCAAAATGCAGAGATACCCATTCAGCTTCGCATCAATGAGCAATCAACAGAAAAAGATATCATAGCCTCGCTGGCTACGAAGCTGATAGAGGATGGTATGTTTATTTTCTTGGATTCTACCAGCACCACCTCTCACTTGGTTAAATTTCTTGAAAATCATAGAAATTTAAAAATTCTGACAACAAGTGCCCAGACCGCATTGCAATGTCTGGATCATCTACCGGCTCAGATTTATTGTACCGGTGGTTGGATGAGTACCTATTCCCGTGGCTTTTATGGGGAATCTGCCCGCAGTAGGATAGAAGAGTTTTATACAGATTTTTCTTTTTTTTCTGTGAGAGGAATTTCCTTTGAACGTGGAATTGCCGATGTAAATGAAGATGATGTATACATGAAACAAACAATATTAAAGAATTGCCGTAAATCAGTATTGCTTTGTGACAGCAAGAAATTCGGGATTATTTCATACCGTACTGTATGTGATTTTAGTAAAATTGATTACCTTATAACAGACAAGCAACCGGATCATGAATGGATGGAAATGCTTGAGAAAAACATGGTAAAGGTTATTTATCCGAAGGACTAAGTGTTATTTGAAATAAGAAATTAATATATAGATGAACGAAAACACTATGAAGTGTAAACTCAGGAAAATGAAGGGTTTCTAGGTGTTGGAAGGACAACCACCTGTTACACGCCAATGGTATTACTTCACTCAATAATTAATATGTCACAAAATGTCGAAGAAGGAATATATTATTATTGCATAATAGAATTCTATATAAATGCAAATATATTCAAAAAGAGGTGTTTGTATGAGTTTCAATAGAAATGAATCCTTTAGAGGGCATAGCTTTTATACTTCCCGAGACAGTTTCTGGGGCGATGTTGGCGGATTAGGTGACAGGTCAAGAAGTAGATCTAGAAGCAGGTCAAGAAGCAGATCAAGAAGCAGATCTAGAAGCAGGTCAAGAAGCAGATCAAACGGTTGGTTTTGTTAGAAGATCATTAATTATGAGTCGCTTATGAGTCTTCATCTAAAAACTAAGATCGGTTATTTGGATAAATACTACAAAGAGAACGATACAATAGACATTTATACCATTCAAGAATTATTAGGGGAGGGACGATATGGAATAGTATATCTGGCTGTTGATGAGGATAAGAATAAATATGTTATAAAGCAACTAAAGAAAAAGATGATAAAAAAAAATAAAGATAAAATGTATTATGAAGAATTGAGTTTAAAGACGTTACATCATACTAATTTTCCGAAGTTCATTTCAAGATTTGAAGACAAGGACAGAGAAGGTTATATACTTGAATATATAGATGGAGAAGTATTTGAAGATATCATACGAAAAGAAAAATATCAATTCAACCGTGAAGAGATTTATGAGGTCTGCAGTCAGCTGCTTGATATGGTGGAGATATTGCATAGCCACAATATTATTCATGGTGACATTAGGTTACCAAATATCATAAGAAAGGATAACAAAGAGCTTTCACTGGTTGATTTTGGTCTTGCAAGAATAATGGATCATGATTACTATACTAAGGAGTTGGATTACTGGTATATTGGTGATTTTTTAATTCATCTATACTATACAACTTATCAAAAAGTAAGCAGAATCGATAGACCTTGGTTTAAAGAGCTAGACTTGAAGCCAGAAGAAACAGTTTTTTTAAAAAGACTTATGGGAATTGAAAAAACCTATGAAAATATTCATGAAATCAGGCAACAGTTGAATAAAATTAAGAATAGTTGTTAAATAAAAACCATGAGGTTTGATATTCTAGGATATTAAATCTCATGGTATCTATTTGCTAGTAAGCAAATGTGAGCAAAGTGAACTTAAGTTCACTTAAGTAAGCTTGCTTACAAAAATGCGGGCTCACATATGCGAATAATGACTGTAACAGGCATGGGAGAATCTCACGTTACGTGTTACTTACGGTTCATCTATCTTAATGTGCTATAACTCTATTAATACTTATTAAAGATTAGTAGGAAGAGGTATTTTAATGAAACCTTATGGGAAGATAATGGGATTTTATCAGGACAGTTTTCGAGCTAACCTATTTACAACAGAACCCTTTCGAATGATTGGCCTTATTGATGTAGCAATACGTTATTATTATGGGATCGAAAGAGTAACTCTGGCCTTCTTTAGATCCTCTGGTACCAACAGCGGTAAAGTTCAGGGATTATGGTACCCCATCGTTGGAGTTAAGATACATACAGGTGAATTTACAGAGTTTACCAAATATATTAATTGTGTACTTACGGAAACTACGAAAGATGGATATGCAGATGAGGGATGGTTGGCAAAATCGCTTTTTTTCAGAGGTAAGAAGGATGGAATGGAATTAAGAGGCTTTTCCTGCGGAGTCCATAAGGAATACTTATTTGAAATTGGAAAGAATCTCAGCTTTCTCTATGAAAATAACATGTATCACCTTATAAAGGAGATGGATGCAAAGTTCATCAATTCAACCGTGACACTAAATAATAAGCTTTATAATAATACACGTACCCAACGAGAGAATTATGAGCGTTTCATTCATGATATTTATAGAGGAGGTTAAGGACTGTTTATTAATTATATCGTAGATCAACAAAAGGATTGCCCCTGATAATATTGTTGCAGAAGAAAAATAGTTGATTTATAGTATATATAATAGAAATTCACTTGAGTTGCGAAAATAAGAGTGAAGTTACATATCAAATTATAAGCTTGCGGGCTTGCCTTTGAAGCCGTTGCTTTCCTGTGAACAAAAGAAAAAGAGGGATTGTATATGAAACAGTATGATGTAGTGATTATTGGCGGTGCTACAAGCGGAAGCTTTCTGGCGCGCCGCCTGGCCGAGGCCGGAAGGAACGTTCTGGTTCTCGAAGCCAAGCCGGAAGAGAAGGTCGGAACGAAATATGATATTTTCCATATCGGCGAGCCGGACTTCGCACGCTTTGGCCTGCCTCTTCCGCAAGCGGGAGAGGATCTGGCTTTCAAATTTACGGGCGGTACCAATTACTCCGCCTTTGACAAGCATCCAAAGCCCAGCGGCGGTACGGTTATCGGGATGCACATGCACCTATATACCCTTCGGATGAACCGCTGGGCTATTGAGGCAGGTGCGAAATTCCTGTACGGCGCACGCTTTGTTGAGCTTCTGTACACAGACGGCAGAATCAGCGGCCTCGTCTACGAGCAGGACGGGCAGAGCATATCGGTCGGCACAAAACTTGTTGCCGACTGCTCCGGTATCCCGTCCGTTGTCCGCAGGCAGCTGCCAGATGGATACGGTGTGGAAAATTTCGAGATCACATCCTCGGATATGTTCTATGTAATTCTGCGTTATGTACGATATCTGGACGAAAAGGACTATATCAAGCAAAGTCGTTCCTGGCCCTTCTACAAGACTTGGGAAGCACCGCAGGAAGACCAGCGCGGAGCGATTCTTGGTGTGGGTGCCAATTTATCCTTCGAGACGGGCGAGCAAATTTACAAGAATTTCGAGACCGCTGTCAGGCTCCCACGACACGAGCTGCAGTACATCGAGCGCGGTGCCACACCCTATCGCAGACCGCCCTATTCGTTTATAGCGGACGGTTTCCTCGTCTCCGGCGACGCAGCCTGCTTGACTAAACCCAGCGCCGGCGAGGGCGTTACCTCTAGCATGGTGCAGCTGGAAATCTCGGCGCAGGTCATAGGTAACCTGCTCGCACAGGAGAAGCCCCTCAGCCGTGAGAACCTCTGGACTATCAACAAGCGCTACAACGACGCGCAAGGCAAAGCCTTTGCCAACCAGATGGCCACACTGGTGGGTGCCGTCGCAACGAGCGACCGGGAGAACGATTTCTTCTTCGAGAAAGACGTGATTTTCTCCAAGAAGTCGTTCGAGGCCATGGGCGAGGGTAAAGAGCTCCGTTTCAGTACCGGCGAGTTGCTTGGCATGGCTGGTAAGATGCTGGGTGGTATTCTTTGCGGGAGACTCCGCCTCTCCACAGTCCGGGCACTGCTGCGCGCGATGCAAAACGGCAACAGGATCGCCTCGCTGTATGCCGCATATCCCGAGACGCCTGAGGGTTTTAACACCTGGTGCACCGAGGCTAACGCGCAGTGGATGCGCTGCGGCTCCATGGTGGATGCACTACAACAGAGCAATACATGGAAGCATTTACCGAAATCATAAGGATGTGATGTATATGAAAATTAGAGAAGCCAGACAGATTTATGATGCTCAGATACAAGCATATCAAGAGCAGAAACTGGCATTGTCAAAGCAACAGCAAGAACTTAAGGAAAAGATGAATTCTACTCCTAATGGACAGGATTTGTTTGCGTCTGAAGCTGCTATATTGGAGCTTACTTTTAATGCTGTGAATGAAAAGCAAATAGAGTACGAGAAATATATGAGCAAGCTTTCGGAACAGTGGACTGCTCAGGCAAATGCTCTTGCAGGCGATCAACAGGGTGATGCTATGGCAGAATATGTAGAAGACCTTGGTAAAATCATTGAAGTTGCCAGACGTATCATGAAGGGCGGAACTGTGCCAGCATTTGATGAGAAAAAACTCATGGAATATAGTACAGTAATGTATCAATCAGCAAAAAATATTGGTGCGTTGGCAAAGCTTAAAAAGAAGGAAGAGTATGATTCACTTTGGGATGATGAGGAAGAAAAAGTATATGAAGATCCTACAGAAGCAGCTGATAATACAGAGGCATTTTCTGACGGACCGGAGATTGTAAATGTTTCAGACACTATGACTGCTACTGTTCCTGAAGAATGATATCAGGAGCAAAAATGTGACCTCGAGGAGCGTGATTTTATGTTATTTATTTGTTATCCGAAATGTTCTACCTGCCAAAAAGCCAAGAAGTGGCTTGATGATAATGGTATTATTTATTTAGAAAGGCATATTAAGGATGAAAATCCTTCAGAAGAAGAATTACGTGAGTGGCACAAGAAGAGTGGATTGCCTCTCAAGAAGTTCTTCAATACAAGTGGACTTCAGTATAAGAGCCTTAAACTGAAAGAAAAGCTGCCGACAATGCTTGAAGAAGAACAATACAAATTGCTGGCCACTGATGGAATGCTTGTAAAGCGTCCTTTGCTGATAACAGATGATGCCGTTGTACTGGGCTTCAAAGAAGCTGAGTACAAGGAACTGAAATAACAGACACTGAAAGGAAGTGATGAACTAATGATATTAGGTACATCCACAAAATATTTACTCCATGCAAAGTGTTAATTAGGTGGATTTACATGGAGTAGTTACCACCAATTGAACTTTGTATAATTTATTTTCAAATTTAAATTATGGAGGTTCAAAATGAAAATTCAAATAGTGAAAGAAAATAAAAAAGATTTTATAGACTTATTGTTATTAGCAGATGAGCAAGAGAACATGATTGATAAATATCTCGAAAGAGGTATTATGTTTGCTTTATATGATAATGATTTAAAAGGGATCTGTGTAGTAACTAAAGAGGCTGATAAAATCTATGAATTAAAAAATATTGCTATATATAAAGAATTTCAAGGTCATGGCTATGGAAGGCTATTGATTGAGCATATTTTTGAATACTTTAAAAGTGATTGTGATACTATGTATGTGGGAACAGGTGATAGTCCTTTAATAATGCACTTTTACAAAAAATGTGGTTTCATGGAGTCTCATAGAATTAAAGATTTTTTTATTGATAATTATGATAAACCAATTTACGAGTGTGGAAAGCAATTAATTGACATGGTATACTTGAAAAAAGACCTTAAGTTACGATGATCCAATTACGGAAATGAAAGAATGTTAATACCGGGACTGCGAAGATATCTTAGCTAATGTATAGCGTGGATTAGTTGGTAAGTTAACTAATCCACGCTATACTTGTTTCAAAAAAAGTGGCTGAAAACATAGACTTGCAGAAGGAAAGTTAATGATTATAGAATTCTCAGGCTAAGCACTTATAAAGTTTTGACTGTTATTCTATACAAAACGAATCACAAGGATAAATCTTAGCATATATTATACCATACTATATTTATTGTAAGTAAAATATGTATAAGAATACATTAGTTATATTTATTAATGAATGTTTATAGAAGCTTGGATAGTCATTACCGTTCTCTGAATAATATAAAAGTGAAAGAGGTTTGGAATGTGAGAGAACTTAATCCTAAAAAAGTATTTGTACAATATCGGGATATTATGAGACCATATGAGCCTGTGAGGGACAGAAGCTATACTATTACACATTCGGATACAACAGCAGAACTATTTGTGTTTGTTGCAACAAATTACGCTGAAGATCAAATTACAAGAATGCGTGACGAGGTAAGGATTTCCTGGAAGCAATATAAAAAAGGGCTCGTATTATTTGGTACCGTGCTTGTGGATGGCTATGGTGTAGTAGAAAAAGCTTCGATAAGAAATAAGATTTTCTATAACGAAATGCCTACTGCACTTCATGCCTTACGTCAAGCTGACAGATTCTTATTTGACAAAGAACCTAATCTTGACAATACTCCGGTGTATATTCACTTTATTTCAAATAATCCTATATATGACAAGACATATGATTTTGGAGTGATTGGCAGCTATAAGTAATAGACGAGATAACACGATAGGTTTTTGAACACAATAAAATAGTAATTGTATAATTCCTCATTCTAGTACAGATAATATGGTATAACCAGAAGGAGGAAATAGATAATGAATAAACTACTTTATATAGTTGCTAATTCAAAACCTGAAGACATATCTTCAAGTAAAACAGTAGCGCGAGCCTTAGTTAACAGTATTGTAGATAAATATAAGGATTTAAGCCTGGAAGAATTGGATTTATATAATGAACATATTCCGCGACCAAAGTATAACTATTTTAGTGGCCGCAGTACATTAGTAAATGCAGAAGCTCTTTCAAAAATGACAGCGCAAGAACAAAATGATGTACAACAAATGTCAAAGCTATGTGATCAGTTTGTAGCAGCTTCGGTTTACATCGTAGCTTCTCCTATGTGGAGTCTGTCATTTCCAGCAATACTGAAAGATTATATCGATTGTATTGTTCAGGCAGAAAAGACAATAACTTTTAAAGATAATAAGCCGGAAGGACTTTTAAATGATAGACCACGGACATTTATTTATGTTCAATCCTCCGGTGCCAATGTTCCGTGGATAATGAAGCCTATTCTTGATAAAGGTCTAAACTATGTGGAAAATATTATGAAGTTTATTGGGATAAGCAAATTTGAAGAACTTTTGATAGATGGTACGGGGACTACAGAAACAGAAAAGGCTGAGGCGATAGAAAAAGCAAAATACAAAATAGATAACATTATAGAGCAAATACAATTTTAGTTTATTTATATATGTGATGATCATGGTGTTAATTTAAGCAGGTAACTATCCGTTATCTGCTTTTATTGATTCATGACAAGTGAATTGATTTATTAATTGTTAAGCATCAATAACGAATATCTATGAAAGATAGGTAGATTTGTATAAAATACGTGATTTGCATAATAATAGAACATGAAATTAACTTTGGAGGTGTAGTATTATGAATGAAGCACTAGTGGTTATGGTAAGGGGTATCATAAGTTATTTTTCACTGCTTATTTTTGCGCGTATTCTAGGTAAGGAGCAGATTAGCCAATTAACTTTCTTCGATTATATCTTAGGAATTACAATTGGTTCTATTGCTTCTGAAGTAACGGTGGACCTATCCAGCCGGGCTTGGCCACATTGGGTGGGACTAGCAACTTGGGCGGTTTTAGCCTATCTAATGGAACTGATTACATTAAAATGGAGATATGCTGCTAAGTATTTTGAAGGGGAACCAACAATTGTCATAATGAACGGAAAAATAATGGAAAATGTTTTAAAGAAGATGAAATTCAGGATTATGGATATTATGGAGCTTTTAAGAAATCAAGGAATCTTCGATTTAAATGAAGTGGATTTTGCCATTATTGAACCGAACGGCAGTCTTTCCGTATTAAAAAAACCTGAAAATCTACCGTTAACTCCAAAGGATATGAACATTAAGGTAACCCCTACCGGAATCAGTACGGAGCTAATCTATGAAGGAATAATTATTGAGGAAAATCTACGTCAGATGAATAAAGATAAAAAATGGCTGATGGATCAATTAAAAAAGCAAGGTATAAAAGATGTTTCCGAGGTGTTATTATTCACTCTGAACGATGCCGGAAGTATATATATTGATCAGTATAAGGATAATATCAAGAAGGTAAAAGATATCGGTGATTATAAAGGACCGTTTTAGGAGGAAGGTACATGAGAAAATTTATAGTTATTGCAATCCCTATTGCAGTTCTCGCATTATTTATTTGTATTATGATTAGTGGAAGCTTTCTTAAAAAGCCCTTTGGAAAGAATGATGATGTAGTACAAATAATTGAAAAGATAATGGAGGACGTGAATAATGAAGCATGGGATGAGGCAGCTGCAGAGGTCGATAAGCTGAGCAGTGCATGGAGGAAAGTAATAAAGAGAATTCAGTTCAGTGAAGAAAGGGATGAGATTAACTTCTTAACTTCTAATATAGCGCGTCTTCGGGGAGCAGTTTCAGCGAAGGATAAATCTGACGCACTAATAGAACTGAACGAAGCTTATAGTCATTGGAAAGAGATGGGTAAATAATAAAAACGTGATGCGACATCACGTTTTTTCATATTCTAAGACCTTTATTAATATATTGGTTGGAATTCCAGGCTTTCGATAGCTCATATCAACTGGAGCGACCTTATTAGCGATACCGTTTAACTTTTGTTAAGAAGTTAATGCGAAAAGGACGAATGCTATGATATAATTTAACAATAAAAATTAAGAGGGGAATTGATCAATGAAGGCTTTGATAATTTATTGTTCTGACTACAAGAAAAACACTGAAAAAATTGCACGGATATTTGCTGAGAAAATTGGTTGCGATCTGATTAATATTAGGGATACAAGTAGCATCAGCATAGAAAATTACAATCTAATTGGATTTGGTTCCGGAGTATATAAGGAAAGCTTGTCTCCAAAGGTGTTTAGACTGGTTGATAAGTTGAATTTAAAAGGCAAAAATGTATTTGTATTCTCAACCAGTGGAGCTGGGATGAAGTCCTATAACAATAGATTAATTAAAATATTAAAAGCAAACGGAGCAATCAATATTGGAAGCTTTGCATGTAAGGGAAGCTTTATTGCAAGTGATTTTACCGACAAAAAGATTTTTGACATTGTGGGTAGATTATCACAGGGGCACCCGAATGATAAAGATCTTAAAGAAGCAGAAAGATTTATTATGAAGTTAGAGGCTTCACTCATTTAGTTTGGTATACTGGATAAAAAATCGATAAAATATATCGAAGATATGCTGTAATAATGATATAGTCTGTTGGAGATTGGCTAATATTAAAGCCAATCTCTTTTCGTTATTTAAGGCACCTAGAAGTAGATCGCTAACGCTAAAAGCCTGACAATAACAAATTTGGAAATTACGAGCACATACAGCGCTTCTGTTTTATCAATTAGGAACACTAACTAATATATACAGTAAATATGTAGGAAATAAAGAAATATAGTATTGAATTAACTTGTTAAAATGTTATAATTTATCTAATGATAGATAATAATGTGGAAAAATGTCGATATAGATACTCATATATGAGAACCATCTATTGTTGACGTTGATAGACAAGGTAGGTTAATAACTCGCATAAGAGTTCATATAATGAAACATTTTTACTTTTCCTGATCAATGTTGCAGTAACGAGCCATGTTCTGTGGATAGTGAGAGTGAAAAGTAGAAGGGAGGATAACAAAGAATGAAACGTGTATTTGGTACGGTAGAAGCTGTTTTCAACATACTTTATCTTGTCACTGCATTGATTCTTAGCCTCACTCTAATATTAATCAAACCGGACAATTCTGTTCGAATTTTAGCTGGCACAATGGGCTTAATATTGGTTGTGGGTGACGCCTTTCATCTAATACCACGGATAATGGTAATAATGACTGGTCATGAGGAACGCCTTCGGTGGATGCTTGGGCGAGGGAAGCAAATTACTTCTATCACTATGACAGTATTTTATTTATTTCTGTGGCAGATTGGATTACTGGTTTTCAACTTAATAAACATAAATTACTGGTCTTACATAGTCTATCTTCTTGCTGTTGTTCGCATCCTACTATGCCTGCTTCCGCAGAACAAATGGATAGAGCGGTATCCTCCCGTAAGCTGGGGGATTTGGCGCAACATTCCGTTTTTTCTTCAGGGCGCAGCTGTTGCAGGTCTGTTCTTTCTACAAAGAAGCGTTGAGCCAGGACTTGGTCTGATGTGGCTTGCCATTGCCCTTAGCTTTGTGTTTTATTTTCCGGTTGTTCTATGGTCAAATAAAAGCCCGAAAATTGGTATGCTGATGCTGCCAAAAACATGCGCATACCTTTGGATGCTGAGTATGTGCATATCTTTATAGAATGCAAATATCCTCGTGATATTTTCATATAAAATGCGAAAGGAGTATTATCATGAACGAGTACAAAAAACTAACCAACGAAGTCGGAGCTCCAGTAGCCGACAATGAAAACTCTATCACCGCCGGCCCCAGAGGCCCTGTTGTTATGCAGGACGTATGGATGATGGAAAAAATGGCACATTTTAACCGCGAGGTTATTCCCGAGCGCCGTATGCATGCCAAAGGCTGGGGTGCTTACGGTAAGCTCACCGTGACTCATGATATCTCCAGATACACCAAGGCGAAAGTTCTTCAGCCTAATGCAGTAACCGAATTGTTTCTCCGCTTTTCCACTGTTGCTGGTGAGCGCGGTGCCGCAGACTGCGAACGCGATATCCGCGGTGTAGCCGTCAAATTCTATACTGAGGAAGGCAACTGGGATTTGGTTGGCAACAACACACCGACCTTCTTTATCCGTGACGTACATAATTTTTCCGACTTAAACCGTGCCGTTAAGCGTGACCCTCGTACCGGACGCCGCTCAGCCCAAAACAACTGGGATTTCTGGACACTGCTTCCTGAGTGCTTCCATCAGATCACCGTGGTCATGAGTGATCGTGGCATCCCTGCGTCCCTCCGCAACATGCACTTCTTCGGCGAGCACACCTTCTCCTTTTATAACGAGAAGAATGAACGCGTCTGGTGTAAGTTCCACTTCAAGACACAACAGGGTATCAAGAACCTCTCTAATGAGGAAGCTGCCGAAATCAACGGCATGGACCGCGAATATCATGGAAAAGATCTGTATGAGGCAATTGAACAGGGTAATTTCCCCAAGTGGACTATGTATGTACAGATCATGACCGAGGAGCAGGCGAAAAAACACTATGAGAATCCCTTCGACATCACCAAGATTTGGCGTCATAGCGAGTATCCCCTTATTGAGGTTGGCGTGCTGGAGCTGAACCGCAACCCCGAAAACTATTTCGCTGAGGTGGAGCAGGCTGCCTTTACCCCCGCCCATGTGGTACCCGGCATTGGCTTTAGTCCCGACCGTTTCCTTCAGGGCAGACTGTTTGCTTATGGAGATGCTCAGCGTTATCGCTTGGGTGTAAACCACAATCAAATTCCAGTAAACCGTGCAAAATCGGAGGTTAACGACTACCATCGTGACGGAGCTATGCGTGTGGATGGCAACTATGGCGGCGCTCCGGCATATACCCCTAACAGCTACGGTGCATGGACAGCCCAACCCGAAGTGATGGAGCCTCCGTTGGATTTAGAGGGTGCGATGTACCGCTATGATCCGAAGGATGATCCGACAGACGACTGTTTCCGTGCCGGTGGTGATTTATGGCGTGTACTGACCGAGGATAAGAAGCAGATTCTGATTGAAAATACAGCCGCAGATATCGCCTCCGTCACTGAGAATATCAAGTACCGTCATGCTGTCCATTGTTATCTGGCCGATTCTGAATACGGCGAACGCTTTGTGAAAGCTACCGGGTTATCCATGGATAAGGTGAAGGAGCTATCAAAATTGGATCATAAAGGCTTGATTCAGGCAACCCTTCCGAGTATATCATAAGCAATTTATCAATAATAAAATCTACTAGAATTGAGGACATGAGAGCGAAAGCTATCATGTCCTTTTTAATACATGATACATAAAAGTTTACGAAGCTAACTTTTATATAACTCGGTAACCCCATTGATTTCAGTGCAATTTTTAGGTATAGTGTATGATATCAATATTAAAAAAGCAGACAAATCTTTGAATGATGCTGAGATACACGATTTTAGAAGAGTTAGCAATACTTGCTGCATTTGTAGTTCCTTTTGATAAGTTATCTGTATGATTAAGATTTTATTCGTTCAAAAGAATCTTCTGGTGTAATAAAAAATTGAGAAATAGTTAGGAGGAGATTATATGTGGAAATACAGACTGTATTTATTTTGCAAGTATGCTAAGTATGTAGGAATTGCAGGACTGCTTCTGGCGATGTTAAGTGATGTGAAGGTATTCAACTGGCTATGTCTGCTGGGATTATTGGTATTTGTGGAAATAGCGATTGATTTTTCTACCATTATATGCTCAATTTTGCAGATTATAGGCATAAACAAGGCTAGTAAGAAATACGGCAACAATTTTCCCGATATTGAAACCTACACCGGCGAGATACGATATACATTGCCCTTTGAAGGGGAATGGACGATTGTAAATGGTTGTTTTTCAAAAGAATTCTCGCATTCATGGGATATTCCGACACAGAGGTATGCTTATGATTTTATCATGATGGATGAAAACGGCAAATCATACATAGGTGATTCCAAAGGAGTTGAAAGCTATTATTGTTATGATAAGGCAATTCTCGCTCCTGCGGATGGTGAAGTGGTAGAGATTACAAATGATTCGGAGGATAGTTTGATCATCGGAAATGGTAAATTGTTCAGTCGGGCTAAGCATATTGCCGGGAATTATATTGTGATTAAGCATAGTGAAAACGAATACAGTACCTTAGCGCATTTGAAAAAGGGCAGTATGGTTGTGAAGGTCGGCGATCAGGTTTTGAGAGGTCAGAAAATTGCTGCTTGCGGGAATACAGGAAATTCATCCGAGCCACATTTGCATTTTCAAGTACAGGATGGAGCTAGTTTTTATGATAGTGCAGGACTTCCTGTCAGATTCACCGGCATAAGGCTTAATAGCCAGCCGAATTATAATAGTACGGACCCACGACCCTTCATGGCTATGGACAAAATACCGGAGGGTTTAATTACGCGAGGATATCGAGTATCAAACATTAGCATTTAATTTAGCATAGCGTTGAAGCATATTCTATCAGATCATGGCTGGAATGTTTACATAATAGATTACCCGGTATTCGTTATTCTGATCAATGGCGAGATTACCTTGACTATTGTGATTTATCGATTATACTTGTTTAGAAGGGCGAAAGTGCTTGGTAGAGATAAATATTAATAATAGTAAGGAGAAAACATGCAATTTACAGAATTAAAGGTTATACCGCCTATCTTAAAGGCTTTAGAAAAAGAAAACTATAAAGTTCCGACACCGATACAGGAAAAAGCAATTCCATATATTTTAGAAGGTAGAGATCTGTTGGGGTGTGCTCAGACCGGTACCGGTAAAACAGCGGCATTTGCTATACCCACCTTGCAGCTGCTCAGCGAGGATAGACAATCTCGCTCTGCTGATCGAAATATAAAGGCTCTTATTGTCACCCCCACCAGGGAACTCGCCCTGCAAATCTATGAAAGCTTTTGCACCTATGGAAAATATACTAAATTAAAATACTGTGTCGTCTTCGGTGGCGTATCTCAGAAACCGCAGGAGGAAAAATTACAGCAGGGTGTGGATATTCTGGTCGCAACACCGGGCAGACTGAATGATTTGATCGGACAAGGATATGTTGATTTAAAACATATTAAAATTCTAATTTTGGATGAAGCAGACCGTATGCTTGACATGGGATTTATTAATGATGTGAAGAAGATCATTGCAAGAACACCGAGTAGTAGGCAAACCCTGCTTTTTTCTGCTACTATGCCGGCTGATATAGCCGCATTATCTAATACTATATTGAAGCATCCCGCGAAGGTAGAGATAACACCGGTATCTTCAACTGTAGACACCATAGAACAGTATCTGTACTTCGTTGATAAGGTGAATAAAAAAGATTTATTATTGCATATTCTAAAAGATAAAAGTATAGAATCCGCACTGGTATTTACCAGAACGAAACATGGTGCAGATCGTATCGTAAAGCAGTTATCCAAGGAAAAGGTTACAGCACAGGCTATCCATGGAGACAAATCACAGGGAGCTCGTCAGAATGCTTTAAGCAACTTTAAAAGCAAGAAACTGCGTATATTAATCGCTACCGACATTGCAGCACGAGGTATTGATATCGATGAGCTGTCTCATGTGATTAATTATGATTTGCCAAATGTTCCCGAAACCTACGTGCATCGTATCGGACGTACCGGCAGAGCAGGACTTCATGGAGTAGCTATTTCCTTCTGTGATTTTGATGAGAAACCGTTGCTTGCCGATATTGAACAGTTAATCGGAAAACGACTTCAAGAAGTAGAAGAGCACCCATATCCTTTGATGAATGATTTCCCGGCAGTTAAGAATTCCCAGCCCAGGAGAGAACCGATAAGAAAAGAAGAAAAACCGGACTTACCACAAAGGACTTCAATTAACGATGGCATCGTTCCACAATTTGAAAAAACAGAAAACCATAATCAGCGAACAAAAGCTGCTTCTCCTAAGAAAAAATTCAGAATGACAGCGGATGGTACACTAAAAGAGAAGAGAAGTAAATTTACTAAGTGGAGCTCTAAAAAATCAAAATAAATATATTCGATTCAAAAAAGAACCAGTCTATGGCTTCAACAGACGAATACAAATATTCAGGTGTGAAAACTCAATTTTTCACACCTTTTTTGCGGCATTAAGTGATATATATCGTTATGGAATGATAATTAGCCGAGTGTAATAAAACTGAATAAAAAAATAAGGTTAGGGAATAATTATTTGTAGATAATATGAAATGTGATAAGAGAAAATATCATGATATAAAGATGCTTTTCTATCGAAAAGTGATAATTTTGCGAAAAATATAAAAAATAGCATTTAGAATATGGTACAAAACCCTGTGATTTCAACAACTTAAACGTTATCGAAAATTTAATTCAATTACAAAACAATAAAAAAATAGATACAATTCTTGACATGGGGGAAATTAGGAATATATATATATTACACAAAAAAATATGAAACAAAGCAATAATTTATAATAAGATAGCAACAAAAATGGTGCAGGTTACGTAAATTTTTTATATAATTTTGATGTAAATGTGTATAATTTACAAAATTAGAGGAGGGATATCATGAAACGTTTAATTGCTTTAATTCTCGCGTGCATGCTTGTTATGTCCTTAGTAGCAGGTTGCGGCACCAAAAAAGATGAACCCGCTACAGATTCATCTCCAAGCAACACCGGTACTACTTCTGAAGAGCCTAAGGCTACAGAAGCACCTGCAGCAGAAGCACCTGCAGCAGAAGTAACAAACGATCCTAATGTAAAAGTGATCAATGTAATGAGCTTTACCGATGAGGTTCCTAAGATGATTGAGAAATACAAAGAACTTCATCCTGATTTTGGTTATGAAATCAAAACCACAATTATAGCTACTACAGATGGTCTTTATCAGCCCGCTCTTGACCAGGCATTAGCTGGCGGCGGCGCAGATGCTCCTGACATCTACTGTGCAGAGAGCGCATTCATCTTGAAGTATTCTCAAGGTGATGCTAGCCAATACGCAGCTTCCTATAAGGATCTTGGTATTGATGTTGATACTCTTGTAAAAGAGGCTGACATTGCTCAGTATACTATCGATATCGGAACTAATCCTGATGGAAATCTTGTAGGTCTTGGATATCAGGCTACCGGCGGTGCTTTCATTTATCGTCGTTCACTGGCTAAGGATACTTGGGGAACCGATGATCCGGCTACTGTTAAAGATAAGATTGGTCCCGGCTGGGATAAGTTCTTCGCAGCTGCAGCTGAATTAAAGGCTAAGGGCTATGGTATCGTATCCGGCGACGGAGATATCTGGCATGCAGTTGAGAACAGCTCCGAGCAGCCTTGGATCGTTGATGGAAAGCTTTTCATTGATCCTAAGCGTGAGGAATTCTTAGATCTTTCCAAGAAGTTAAAAGACAATGGTTATCACAATGATACTCAGGACTGGACCGATGCTTGGTATGCTGATATGAAGGATGCAGGCACTCAGAAGATCTTCGGTTTCTTTGGTCCCGCTTGGTTAATTAACTACGTTATGGCTGGTAACTCCGGCGGAACAAAGGCTGGCGAAGGCACCTATGGTGACTGGGCAGTATGTGAGCCTCCGGTTGGTTTCTTCTGGGGTGGTACATGGGTACTTGCTAACAAGGACAGCAAGGTTAAAGCTGCAGTTGGCGATATTATTGAATGGATCACACTTGATAGCTCCGAGACAGGTCTTCAGTACTTCTGGGCTAACGGAACGCTTAACGGCGAAGGTGGCACAAAGGATACAGTTGCTTCCGGTACAGTTATGAGCAAATCCGATGGTGCTCTTGAGTTCTTAGGCGGACAGAATATGTTCGACGTATTCGTTCCTGCAGGTCAGTTCGCAACAGGAACCAATAAGACTCAGTATGATGAGACAATCAACACCTACTGGCGTAATCAGGTACGTGAGTACACCGCTGGTAATAAGACACGTGAGCAGGCAATTGCTGACTTTAAGCAGGATGTTGCTGACAATCTTGATGTTGTTGTAGAATAATTTAACCTGAATTCAGGGGCGGGAGGATATCTTTTCGACCGCCCCCTATATTTATGTAAAGATATATACAATTATACCGGAGGTGAACGCTTATGCGACGTAAGAGTGTTAGCTACGCTAAATATGGGTATATTTTCTCTATACCTTTTGTGCTAGCGTTCCTTATTTTTAATCTATATCCCACGTTATATACTGCCGTTATAGGCTTTACTGACTTTAAAGGCTTAGGAAAAACGACCTTTAAATTCCTTGAGAATCCTTTCCAAAATTATGAAACAATTCTAAAAAACCCTTCCTTCCAGGAATCCTTAGGGAATACAGTAATTATTTGGGTTATTAACTTTATTCCTCAGATTCTGCTTGCGCTGCTGCTGACTGCCTGGTTCACCAGTAGCCGTCGTAAGATAAAGGGTCAGGGCTTATTCAAGGTTCTCTTTTATATGCCCAATATCATTACGGCTGCAACAATAGCAATTTTGTTCAATTCACTCTTTGGGTATCCGATGAGCCCTGCGAATGATTTGTTTATGACACTTGGTTTATCCGATCAGCCAATCAATTTCCTGATTCAGAAATGGACGGCAAGAGGTATTGTTGCTTTTATACAGTTCTGGATGTGGTACGGATATACGATGATAGTTCTTATATCAGGTGTATTAGGCATGAACCCCGAGCTTTTTGAAGCAGCAGATATCGATGGTGCTACAGGTGCTCAGACGTTCTTCTTCGTGACAATCCCGAACTTGAGAACAATACTTCTCTACACGATGATTACAAGCTTAATCGGTGGTTTACAGATGTTCGATATACCGAAGCTGTTCCTCAACGGAGGCCCGGACAACAAGACACTTACAACAAGTGTATTTATCTATAATCAGGCGTTTAGCGGAAGTTATCTATATAACCGTGCATCAGCGGCAAGTATGCTGATGTTCGCAATAATCGCCATATTATCCGCAGGTGTATTCTTTATCATGCGTGATAAGGAAGCTTCCAAGCAATATAAACTGAACCGAAAGCTGGAAAAGGAATATAGGAAAGCGGAAAAAGAGACAAGGAGGGCTGCACAATGAGTAAGAGTACGAGCATACCTCAGTTAGTAATAAAGATAATAAAATACGTTGTTTGTATTGCCTTAGCAATATTAAGTATCTTACCGTTCTGGATCATGATCGTGAATGCAACCCGCAGTACCTATGAGATACAACAGCATGCTATCGCATTTCTACCATCCCAATTCCTGTCCAGCAACTTTGAGGTATTGAAAGGAAAGAGCTTTAATGCGTTAAGAGGTTTTGTAAACTCGACAATCATATCAACAGGAGCGACGGCTTGTACGGTATACTTCTCCTCGTTGACTGCTTATGCGTTGGTTGCATATAACTGGAGAATGCGTCAACCATTCTTTACGTTCATTATGGTGATCATGATGATACCCTCACAGGTAACCAGTATCGGTTTTTATCAATTTATGTATAGAATCGGTATGACGAATAATTACCTTCCGCTGATCTTACCTGCGATAGCCGCGCCTATCACAGTATTCTTTATGAGACAGTACTTATTGGCATCGCTTTCGATTGATATCGTGAATTCAGGAAGAATTGATGGCGCAGGGGAGTTCAGTATCTTCAATCGAATTATAATCCCGATTATGAAACCTGCAATAGCTACCCAGGCGATTTTCTCCTTTGTAAGTTCCTGGAACAGCTTATTCATGCCGATGATATTACTAACCGATTCTGATAAATATACAATGCCTATTATGGTAAGCTTACTGAGAGGCGATATTTATAAGACAGAATATGGCACAGTGTACTTGGGTTTGACACTCACCGTATTACCGCTATTTATCGTATATTTCTTATTATCTAAGTATATTATCGCCGGTGTTGCACTAGGTGGAGTAAAAGAATAAAATGTTTTGTTGTTTAAAAGCCATTGGATTGCGTATCTGATGGCTTTTTCAAATGTATTGAAAAATCATACTAACATGCAAGCGTTATAAGAACGAGCTGGTTATTGATACACGATTGATCGAAAGGAGCTTGTCATGAAAATAAGAAAAGCTTATACCTGCCCTCTTGAGATTGTACACGATATGATCAAAGGAAAATGGAAGTCGATTATTATTTTTAATTTAAGAGCTGATGCTATGTCACTGTCAGAGTTGGAGAAGAGTATAGAGGGAATCAGCCAGAAGATGCTTTTGGAGCAATTAAAGGAGCTAATGGACTTCGGAATCGTTGATAAACATAAATCAGCAGGGTATCCCTTACATGTGGAATACTTTTTAACGGAAACCAGAGGAAAAAATATTCTTCAAGCAATTCTTATTATGCAAGAGGCCGGAATTGGTTATATGTTGGAGCATGGCATGGGGGAAGAGCTGAAAAGAAAGGGTATCCTGATATGATACCCACAAATAAGTAAGTAATTTACATAGTTGCAAAGTTTAGATATAGTAATCTCATCATAGTATGTATGGGAGGTTCTATCATGAATTCAGCACTTGTTTTAATTGATATTCAAAACATTTATTTTACCGAGGGAGAATATAAGTTAAGTAATCCGGAGAAAGCAGCAGAAAATGCGGCTAGGCTTTTGCATTATTTCATACAGAAAAAGCTGCCGGTAATCCATGTAAAACATCTGTTTGACAATGCAGGGTATCAGGAACCGGTTGATTATCTACGAGCCTTTCATCAATGTGTTACTCCGATGCCGGAGGAAACAGTGATAGAGAAGCATTATCCCAGCTCCTTTCTTGGGACAAAGCTGCAGGAGGTATTGAAATCACAGGGAATTAAAGAGCTGGTAATTGCAGGTATGATGTCACATATGTGTATTGATACCACGGTTCGGGCGGCGCAGGATTATGGATATGAGGTAACCCTGATCGAAGATGCCTGTACCACCAAGTCCTTGGCCTATCAGGACGAAATAATAACAGCAGATCTAGTTCATAAGGTGTTTATGGCATCGTTGCAGTCAGTATTTGCCAAGGTGATCACTACGGATACATTTTTATTTAGCTGATGTTAAAAAGTAATAAGTCCATTACCTAGAATCTGATGTGACAATTCAGTAATGACATTCAGCGTATAGTCATCCTGGTGCTCGAACAAGAAATTAACATTCGTAAGCATCAGATGAGCTTTCAAGGGCGAGCTTCTCCGGTTCGCGTTCACATATGTGCAATCAAGCTTGCAGAATGTGAACAAACATGGTGTTATTCGCATTGCTCACATTTGCTTACGCGCAAATAAAAGGTCTCCTATGATATATGTATTATCATAGAAGACCTTGCCATACGTGTATCATATGGAATTACTGAGATTTTTTCACAGACTCCATAATTAATTATTCTGAAGAGATTCATAGATTGCATCCGCTAATGCATCTAATTCAAATTCCTTCTCTGCCTTGATCGTCGAGCGCACATCCAGAGGAGTTCCGATAATCTCCATGTTGTTCATTGCATCAATCTGTTCCTTCATGGATTTCATAGCTGCACTTGCCCAGGAGTGATTACCTATGATGGATACCTTACGATCCTTCAGACCAAGTACTGCCATGTCCTTAAGTAGAGCATCCATAACAAAATAAAGATGCATATTATAAGTAGGAGAGCCGATTACCATATGACTGTATTTCCAAAGATCAGAGATGATATAGGATGGATGAGTTTTCGATACATCATACATCTTCATATCACGAACACCGCGAATTGCCAGCTTATTAGCCAGCGCATTCATTACATTCTCGGTATTGCCGTACATGGACGCATAGACCAGCACGACACCTTTTTTCTCTGGCTCATAGCGGCTCCATTTATCATATTTATCAAGGATAAATGGAACATCCTGATTCCGCCAGATCAGTCCATGCAGAGCGCAGATCATATTAATCGGTACACTGACAAGTTTTTTGAATAAAGCCTGAACCTGTTGACCGTAACGGCCGACGATGTTCGAGTAATAACGTCTTGCCTCATCCATGTCCTTTTCATCCACTTCATCAGCAAAGAGATTACCTGCGTCGGCACCGAAGGAGCCAAAAGCGTCTGCAGAGAACAGAATTCCCTGACTTACTTCATAGGTTATCATGACCTCGGGCCAGTGTACCATAGGTGCCATATAGAAACGAAGAGTATTCACTCCGAGTGACAGTTCTTCGCCCTCCTTTACCTCTTGATAATTTGCCTTAAGATCCATGTTATAGAATTGCTCAATGAACTGGAAGGTTTTCTTGTTACCGAAAATCTTCACATTCGGATATCTACGGGCGATTTCTTCAATATTAGCGCAATGGTCCGGCTCCATATGATTAATAATCAAATAGTCAAGACTACGACCTCCGAGGACATGCGTTACATTCTCAATATAAAGATCGCTGATAGAGCGATCGACCGTATCAATTAATGCGGTCTTCTCATCCATGATAAGATAGGAATTATAGGCAACACCATTCGGAAGGGGAAACATATTCTCGAACAGAGCTAAGCGCCTGTCGCTGCCTCCCACCCAAAACACTTTCGGTGCTATTTCCTGAACACAATACATAGTACAACCTCCTAAAAACTATTTATGATATATTATTATGCCATAAACGCTATAAACTATTGAATGACATATTAAAAACTACATTATTTATATTGTACTACATAAATATACAGGAAAACAAGTACCTATTGTGAAGAAAGAACATCTTCACATTCAGAAGTTTATGCCTGCAATTCTTTAAAGTATAAAGAACACAATTGGGACAAACGAACTCAAGGGAAGTATATATATAACAGTATTGAATGCATAAGAATCAAAAAAGCATAATACAAGTGATAATTAACAATAATATTGCTGATAATCCGATATATCATGTTGATTAATAAGATAAAATAGACTAAAATAAGAGAAGAGATACATTCATGAACTAAGTGCTATCAAAATGTAAGGTAACCGGTAACAGGAGTTCATAATTATAATAGGCTGCAAAAGAGCAGCATGAAGGTGATAAAATGGCTGAAATAAATGTGATTTCTAAGGTTGATGCAAAGAGTACCCAAAATACTAGTACAGTGAAGAAGAATAACGATAATAATGATTTCTCATCGTTATTGGGTGAGACCAAGACATTGGACGAGATTTTTGATCAGGCGGCTAAGGAGTATAATGTGTCTGTTGAACTTCTGAAAGCAATCGGAAAGGCTGAGTCTAATTTTAACCCTAATGCAGTATCACGCTGTGGTGCTCAGGGTGTTATGCAATTAATGCCTGCAACGGCGAAATCCTTAGGGGTCACCGATTCCTTTGATGCGGAACAAAACATAATGGGTGGATCAAAATATATCTCCGGCTTATTGAAAAAGTATGACGGTGACACAAAGCTTGCACTGGCTGCCTATAATGCCGGAAGCGGGAATGTAGCGAAGTATGGAGGAATACCTCCTTTTGAAGAAACTCAGAATTATGTAAAGAAGGTTATCAATTATATGAAACAGGGTTCGGATACAGGCGGTGCTTTCGTAAATGTCGATACCACGGAGCGGCCGAATACTCAGCCCAGAGCAACTGCTGCCCCGGCTCCGGTTCAAAATAATTATGCTTTTATAATTGCCAATAGTGTCAGTGGATCTGATAACTACTTGGAAAGCTTAGACGCGATATTTTCCTATGAGGATTATCTGAAATTCCTGGATCTACTGATAAAGGAAGAAGAGGAACAGAAGGATAAGTCCGTGAAAGAGGACAAGTCAAATTATACTACCCAGGATATTACCTATAATGTTCCGGTGATGAATCTGTTGAAGGACCAGAAATTTATCTGATTATTGTACATAGGTTGATAGGCTAGGTAGGAGGTCTAATATATGAAGCAGGAATTCGAGGCAGTGATCAAAAAGGTGGAAGGTATTAACGGAGCATATGTAGAGCCTCCCTTTGATGTAGAGAAAGTATTTGGAGCCAAGAGGGTGAAGGTTTTGGCTACCTTCGACGGAGTTCAATATCGTGGCTCTCTTGTACGCATGGGTGGCTGTTATATGATAGGCATGACTCAGGAGCTTCGAAAACAAATCGGTAAAGAACCGGGAGACCTCGTAATGGTTACCGTTGAAAAGGATGATGAAGAGAGAATACTGGAGGCACCTGTAGATTTTATGGAGTCATTAGCTAAGAACAGTACGGCTCTTGCAACCTATGAAAAGCTTTCCTTTACCGGAAAAAGGGACTATGTACTCTGGATCACGGATGCCAAGAAGGAAGAGACAAGGAAGGATCGAATTGAGAAATCAATCGCTAAGCTTTCTGAGGGAAAAAAATTAAAATAATGACTTATATAAGGTCCGGTTTCCATATGGAAAATCGGACCTTTGTAATTTTTAAAATACCAGCTGTTTTGGTTAAAATAAGATTAAAAATCGGCAATTATAATAGTATTTTACCTAAGATAAGTTATAATAAAATCAATATTAATGAGTTGCAAATAGCCAACGGGTCGCATCATGTTTCGAACGGTTTAAGTATATTATAATTTATATAGGGGGTAGTTTATGAAAATTGGATTATTTGTACATTCGCTCACCGGTAATACATTATCTGTTGCAGAACAGTTAAAGGAAAAGCTTCAAAAAGGCGGGCATACCGTTGAATTAAGGCGGCTTGAGCCGGTGGGTGGCGAGGATAAGAACGAGATCGACATTAACCGGATCAGTTTCCAGCCGGAACCGGAAATAAGCGGATATGACTATGTTATCATAGGTGCTCCGGTAAGAGGGTTTTCGATATCACCGGTGTTAGCCGCTTACTTGAATATGGTTCCGTCTCTAAAAGGGCAGAAGATAGATCTTTTTGTCACACAGGCATTTTCTTATAGCTGGATGGGTGGGAGCAATGCAATTAAACAGATGAGGAGTGTCTGCGAAAAAAAGGGTGCCGTCGTAGGGAATACCGCGGTTGTTAACTGGAAGAATAAGAAGAAGGAAGCACAGATACAGGAGCTTTTAGATATATTGGGTAAAAAATAAATTATCAATTAAAAAAGAGCCGGACCGGCAGCATGATTTGCACCGGCCGGTTCTTTTTATCGGATAGGAAGTAGTTGCTTTGCAGCCCGCTCGGGGCGAAAGTGTCAGAATTCTGACACTTTGTTCTCAATATTGTATAATATCAGATTGAAAACAACGATCGAAAGGACTACAATTGAAGAAAATAGGTTTTTTCCAATATAAGCATAATTAAGTTTTAATAGAAAGTCATAGATTGGAGGGTTATTCGAATATGCAGGATATTATTACAACATTAGAGCTGCAAAGACATTATTTTGCCGGGGGGAAAACAAAGCATATCAGTCATAGATTAGAATTACTGAAAAGGCTCGAGCATAGCATCATAAAGCATGAAACGGATATAATGGAGGCTCTTAGGAAGGATTTAAATAAGTCGTCCTTTGAAGCATATGCAACCGAAATCGGTATGGTCCTGGAAGAGATCCGATTTGTCAGTAAGAATTTGAGAGGATGGGCAAGACCAAGACAGGTAAGGACTCCGATTACTAATTTTCCATCTGTTAGCCGGATTTATTCCGAACCATTTGGTGTTGTTCTTATTATGTCTCCCTGGAATTATCCGTTCCAATTAGCCATCTCACCCTTGGCGGGAGCAATCGCTGCCGGGAATTGTGCGATTGTTAAGCCCTCGAACTATTCTCCTAACACCTCAGCAGTGATCGAACTAATTCTATCGGAGACATTTCCTAAGGAATATGTAGCCGTTATTCAGGGTGGAAGAGAAGCAAACCAGTCCTTATTAGAGCAAAAGTTTGACTATATCTTCTTTACCGGTAGTGTGGCGGTAGGCAAGACGGTTATGAGAGCTGCCTCGGAGCATCTGACACCGGTTACACTGGAATTGGGGGGTAAGAGCCCCTGTATTGTGGATGAAACTGCTAATCTGGAATTAGCGGCAAGACGTATTGTATGGGGCAAATTCCTTAATTCCGGTCAGACCTGTGTGGCTCCGGATTATCTTCTGGTACATCATAGTGTTAAGGCTGCTCTTCTCGATCGGATGAAAAAGTACATTCATCAGTTTTATGGCGAAGATGCCTCTATGAATGAGAGCTTTCCGAAGATCATCAATGAGAAGCATTTTGATCGCTTGCTGGGCTTGATGAAAAACGAAAGCATTGTAATTGGTGGTACTTCTTCCAGAGAAAGGAATCAGATATCACCGACGATACTCGATCATATCAACTGGGACAGCCCGGTTATGGCAGAAGAAATCTTTGGACCGATCCTGCCGGTATTGGAGTTTAAGAATTTAAACGAAGTGATTACTATGGTGAATAACCAACCAAAGCCGCTGGCACTTTACTATTTTACCACAAAGAAAGAGAATGAAAGAAGGATAATCGGCAGTATTTCTTACGGTGGCGGTTGCATCAATGATACAATCATGCATCTTGCTACCTCTCATCTGCCCTTTGGAGGTGTAGGGAATAGTGGAATGGGCAGGTATCATGGTAAAGATAGCTTCGATACCTTCTCTCATAAGAAAAGTGTCCTAAAGAAAGCGAATTGGCTTGATGTACCATTGAGATATCCTCCTTATAAGAATCATCTTAAGACCTTAAAGAGACTTATGTAGACCATACGATTGGCTTCCAAGTAGAAGCAGAACGGAACTGTACATGAACAGAACAAGAAATAATTTGTACGATAAAAAGGCAGTAGGTCGGGGAGCCGCTATCACAGCGGTATTCGCTGCAGCATTATATGGCATCAGTTCGCCGATATCGAAGCTTTTATTACAAGAACTTCCCCCAACCCTGATGGCTGCTTTATTATATCTGGGTGCAGGAATTGGAATGCTGGCAGTTCGATTTGCCGGAAGCTTACGTTTTCGGGAACAGAAGGAAGCGAAGCTGACTAAGAAGGAGCTGCCCTATGTGATAGCGATGGTTCTGCTGGACATCGCTGCACCGATTCTGTTAATGTTTGGTTTATTGTTCTCAGAGCCTGCCAATGTAGCCTTGTTAAATAATTTTGAGATTGTAGCTACCTCTTTCATAGCCCTGTTTCTGTTTAAGGAAGCAATCGGACGAAGGATGTGGATCGCCATCGGTTTAATCAGCTTATCCAGTATCGTACTTTCATTGGAGGGAACAAGGAGCTTACACTTCTCCATCGGCTCCTTGTTCGTCCTACTTGCCTGCTGCTGTTGGGGCTTTGAGAATAATTGTACCAGAAGGTTATCGATCAAGGATCCGGTACAGATTGTTATAATTAAGGGAATCGGTTCGGGGCTTGGTGCATTATCAATATCGCTCTTAATCGGTCAATATAGCAGACACATTCCTTCTTTACTATCTGCAATGCTGTTAGGCTTTATCGCTTATGGCTTAAGTATTTACTTTTATATCAAGGCACAAAGGGAATTAGGGGCTGCCAGAACCAGTGCTTATTATGCCACAGCACCCTTTATCGGAGTGGTTATCTCCTGGATTATTTTCAAGGAAGGAATTACGGTACAATTTCTGATTGCCCTTGCAATTATGCTGTTGGGCAGCTACTTTGCTGTATCTGAGGTTCATTATCATCCACATATCCATGAAGGGGTAACTCATGAGCATACACATAGCCACGCAGAGGGTCATCATACCCATATTCACGATCAGGAGGTTATCGGTGAACACAGCCATGTTCATACACATGAACCGATAAGACACAATCATGCACATACTCCGGATACCCATCATAATCATGTGCATGTTAAGCATAAGCAGCCGGACGAGAACATTTAGTCAATCTTAAATAACAGAATTATTGGAGGGGAAAACATTATGAAATTTGATCCAAACAGTAGCTTTCTCTATGCGGTAGCGGCAATCGTTATTCTATTTGTTATTGTTCAATCGTTCTTCTTCTTAATACGTTCGTACTTAAGGGCTAAGAAAATCGGAATGGATATGAATCAAATCCGCAGAACCATATTGTCTACATCGATATTCACTATAGCACCTGCCGTCTCTATTTTACTTGGTGTCATTACGTTGTCCAAATTCCTGGGATTACCGCTCCCCTGGATACGACTCAGTGTAATCGGAGCGATTACCTATGAGCTGCCGGCTGCCACAACCACGGCGAATGCGCTACAGGTATCCTTATCAGAAACAATAACAGATCCTAAGGTATATTCTGCGATTGCCTGGGTCATGACACTTGGTATTATGCCTAGTATCGTATTGGTTCCGATTTTATTAAAAAGGATTCAGAAGGGACTTTTATCTATTAAAACCAAGGACAGTAAATGGGGAGATTTGTTTATCACTGCGATGTTCTTAGGTATGATTTCCGCATTTTTGGGAATGGTTTTTGCTGATATCAGAAGTGGACTTGCAGGATGGATTCCCTTCTTTATCCTATTGTTTTCAGCATTCCTTATGGCGGCCTGCGGTCTTTTAATTAAGAAATTCAAGATGAATTGGCTTCAAAATTACGCCTTGCCCATAAGTATGCTTGGAGCAATGGCATTTGCTGCATTTATCACACCGTTGATAGGATAAGGGGGAGAAGGACATGAAACAGAAATCATATGATGAGTCATCACATTTTTACGGAAAGTTATGGATATGGACTGCAATCGTACTGTTGTTATGTGTTCCGATCGCAATCAGCGTATATTATGATGCTTGGCCGGGATTTACACCAGTACTGAAAGGCATGTTAGGAGTAGCCCCGATTTTTTGGACCGTAGGTACCATCGAGGTTATTACCTTTACTCCGATGCTGGGAACCGGTGGCTCCTATCTGGCCTTTGTAACCGGAAATCTTACCAGTCTTAAGGTTCCGAGTGCACTGAGTGCGATGGAGAATGCAAAGGTCAAAGCAGGTACAGAGGAAGGAGAGATAATCTCAACGATAGCGGTTGCGACCTCCTCGATTGTAACTACAATCATAATAGCAGTAGGGGTTTTGCTATTGGCACAGTTTGCACCGATCATTAATTCTCCGGTCCTAAAGCCGGCCTTTGAGAACATTCTTCCTTCCTTGTTTGGTGGCTTGGCAGTAGTATATGTGAGTAAGAACTGGAAGATATCCTTAGCACCGATGATTTTCATGATTATACTATTTATTTGCATTCCTTCCCTGTCCGGTTCTGTGGGAATCTTAGTACCTGTCGGTTCCTTAATCTCCATTGGAGCAGCCAGGGTTCTTTATAAAAAGAATAAACTATAGCGGGAGGTGGAAGCATGGGACAGTATGTCGTACTTTTGCTGGTAGCAGTAATTATTCTTATTATGCTTATTATACTGATACGGGCAATTTTAATGAAACCCTTAAGGGAAGCAGCTGCTGAAGAAATGAGCTATTCTCTGGACAGAGAAAGAATAGCCGATAATATGGCTTCGATGATCCGCTGCCGCACCGTATCCCATTGGGAGGAGGAGTTAACCGACCGGAAGGAATTTGAGCGGTTTCACGCTCTGCTCGAAGAGAGGTATCCACTCGTACATAAATTATGCAGTAAAGAATTTATCGGTAAGACAGGTGTTTTGTATCACCTAAGGGGCAAAGCCTCTGATCAGCCTACCGTACTTATGTCGCATTATGATGTTGTTCCCGCTGATGAAAGCGGATGGTTAAAGCCCGCGTTCGAAGGCATCATAGAAGACGGGGTAATCTGGGGGAGGGGTACTCTGGATACGAAGGGTACTCTCTGCGGTATTATGGAGGGCACCGAGTATCTGCTCGCCGAGGGATTCGTACCGGAACAGGATATCTATCTTGCATTTTCCGGAGACGAAGAAATCTTTGGAGATTCTTGCCCTGCCATTGTCAGTGAATTAGAGCGCCGCGGAATAAAGCCTGCTCTTGTGCTCGATGAAGGTGGAGCTGTTGTGGAAAAGGTATTTCCGGGTGTAACAAAACCAGCCGCACTTATCGGTATCGCTGAAAAGGGAATGGCTAATCTCTCCATAACACTTGAGGGAGCTGGCGGGCACGCATCCACGCCTCCGGCTCATACCATGCTTGGAAAGATCTCAAAGGCAATCCTTAAGATTGAGAAAAAACCCTTCCGTTTTCAATTGACAAAACCGGTGCATTCTATGTTTGATGCTATGGGTAGACATAGCAGCCTTGCTTATCGTATCCTGTTCGCAAATCTCTGGTGTTTTAAGCCGATTCTCAATCTGATCGGGAGATTGAGCGGCGGTGAATTAAATGCTATGATGAGAACCACCTGTGCTATCACGATGATCGAGGGCAGCGATACCATTAATGTATTACCGACCAGAGTTACGGTTGGCGCTAATCTTAGGCTCCTGGGTGAGGACACCATGGAAAAAGCCCAAGACTATCTGAGTAGAGTGGTCGATAATAACAGCATCAAGGTAAAGATAATGAATGGGGTGAATCCATCCCCAAGCTCTGATACGGATTGTAAGGAGTATAAGAAGCTGGTAAGGGTCATTCATAATGCATGGCCGCAGGCAATCGTAGCACCTTATCTAATGATGGCTTGCAGTGATTCCAGGCATTATTGCCGAATCACTGACCGTGTATACCGTTTCTCTGCTATGGAGCTCAGTAAGGAAGAACGTGGACTAATCCATGGTCATAATGAGAGAATTCCGATTTCGAAACTAGTGAAGACGGTAGAATTCTATATCAGCTTAATTAAGGTGTGCTAGATACATCAACACAAACCAATTAACTTGTTGTATAATGAATAATCCTTTGGAAGGAAGATGAAGCTGCTTCATTTTCTTTTCAAAGGATTTGTTTATATAAATATTAATTGACAAACAATTAACAAAGTAATATGATGAGGAAAATATAGGAATAAATGAGTTGTTGAGGAAGGTAGTAAATTGAAAAATCATAGATTTTTCAATTGGCAAATTTGTGCTGCCGCCCAAATTCGCGGTGATTTGGCAGCATGAATGATTAGTGTGAAAAATAAAATATTTTTCACACGCAACTTGTGCCTGCGGCTCAAAGCTTGCAGGTTAAGATGAAAGGTATGGTTATTTATATGAGGATTAGTGAGGCAAAGGAATGTATCAAAGAACTTTATTTGCATACAGGCAGTGTAACTGCGCTTATCAGTGAGAGAGGAGTCGGCAAGACCTCCGCTTATAAGCAATGCGCTGAAGAATTAGGGATCGGCTATATCAATTTATATGCAGCGGCTTTAGAAGGACCTGACTTTATGGGCTTACCGGATAAAGACCGGGAGCATATGGTGACTGTATATCTCGCACCGCAATTTCTTCCGACTGTTCAGGCGGTAGAGATGGGGATGTATCCGGAGAAAGGGATATTGGTATTGGAGGAGATCAATCGCGTCCCCAGTGACACAGTATCGGTATTATACCCGTTATTGCTGGAGAAGAAGATTAACGGTCATGCACTAGCAAAGGGATGGACGATTGGAGTTACGATGAATCCTGACACGATGAATTATCTGGTAAATTCACTGGATGATGCAATGATAGACCGTTTTGTCTCTATTGAGGTTAATGCAGAGCTGGAGGATTACGTAGATTATTCTCTGAAGAATCATCCAAATGATGAGGTGTTGGCATTTCTGCAGGCTTGCCCGGATCTTCTACTTGTGGTGAAGAAAGCAGCAGATTCCACAGCTTTATCAAAATATCCCACACCGAGAGGCTGGACCAAGGTACAGGAATTGCTGAATCATTGTATGCTTGAGGATCGTTTGATGCATGAGTTGATTGCAGGTATTGTCGGAAGTCAGGCTGCTGCCTCTTTCTATGGTTTTCGTAGAAATAAGGATATTAAAATACCTGCAACCAGGCTTATTCTGGATGACTATGAAGCGGTACGCAGTGATATTGAAGATCTGGTTTATAATAATCGAATAGAGGTCTTAAACTATATTATTAAAAAGCTGGTAATGGAGGTACAGCCTCAGGATCAGCAAATAAATAATGTCAACCGGTTTATCGAGAAGCTTCCACAGGAATTACAGATACTGTTTTTTAAATATATGTCACTGCGGCGCCCTGAGGTAGTCGAAATTTTTATGGAACGATCGGAGATATTCACTGAAATCAGTGACAGAATGGTTGAAATTATTAGTGAAGAATAGAGGTGTGACTATGGATATGAAGGATGTCATACTAAAGCTGTTGATGGAGCAGCCTCTCTATGGCTTCGTAGCAGCTTCTGTTCAGACATTGGCAACGGATAAGGTTGAGACTATTCGCATGGCATCGATTCCAGAGCTTATCATCTATTATAATCCTGTCTGGTTTGAACAGTTGACCGTAAAGCATAAGCTGGGGGTTGTGATACATGAGTTGTTACATGTAATTCTTCTACATCAATACAGAAGAGGGAACCGCCAGGTAATCCCCTGGTCAGTTGCCTGTGATATGGCAGTTAACGAGATGCTTCCACCGGAATATTTGGAACCTGATGCGGCAACTGTTGTCAAGGTATGTAATAAGCTTAAGCTTAGGCTGGAACGGGAACGGAATGCAGAGTATTATTATGATAAAATATCAGAGTTGGAGGAGCTTTTAGGCTTTACTTACATCGAAGGAGACAGTTTTCTTGTTTTTGAGGGTGAGAGTAAGCTTAAGGTACGAAAGATATCAGAGGATACTGCCTCCAAGGCCGAGGTCAATGCGCTTAAGAATAAACTGGCACAAACCCTGTCAGATTCTAAATCCGATGCGGAGGCCTTTGGCACCATGGATGAACGTATCGAAGAGGTCTACCATGATTTCTATATGGATTGGAGAGTAATCCTGAAGCGTTTTGTGACAGGTAGAGGGAAGATGTTTATCCGTAAATCCTATAAACGTCAATCGAGACGTTATGAAGAGCTGCCGGGAACAAAACGTTCCATCGGAGTAAACGCGCTGATAGCCATTGATGAGAGTGGCTCCATCTCGGATGCTCTGGTTAAGGAATTCTATAAAGAGCTTCGAGAGATTGATAAAATTACCGGAACGAATATGCTGGTAACCAGATTCGATACGGAATGTAGTGTGCCGGTACCTCTCAGTACTTTTATCGTTACTGATAAGAGAGTGAAGAGGGGGGGAACGGATTTTCGTCCTATTTTTAAGTTGGCTGATGAACAGAAGATCCCGTTGGTGATTATTTTTACCGATGGTGACGGAGAAGCTCCGGATAGTGTGAACCAGAATACATTATGGGTGCTTACAAGGAATGGAAGAAAGCCAGCTGATTTTGGCTATTTTCTTAATTTTGAGGGGTGAGTGTAATGACGTTGCAATATGAGATAGCCGGAGGACATTTATTATTGGATAAAGCAGTATTTGCGAAGGAGCTCTTATTGGTTGATAGCCCGATGAAGCATTTAGTTTATCCAACCCGGCAGAACAGTCAAAAACCTAAGGTGATAAAAGAGAATCTACTGGTAAGGATCGATTTTAATTATGGAGCGGAGGTTACCGTTGATGAGGGTTTTTATGATGTTTTTAAAAAACTAAAGCAGAAGTATCGTGCCGGTATAAAGGGAAAGCTCATAATCAGGATTTCTGCCATCACTTCGTATTATGTGACATTGGACCTGAATTCAGAGGATGAGAAAGTAATCTATGAAACGTAATAATTACGAACAAAAGGCCTAATCAATTTCTTCAAAGAAGGTGGTTAGACCTTTTTCGTTAAGCACTAAAAAATAAACCTGCGGTGAGCAGGTTTAATCATGATAAGTTCAATACGTACTTTTTATCGTTTTAATAATAAGTTGACTTTAAAGTTATTCTGGCATATAATGATTATTTGACAGAAGCGCAAAAGATATGAATAAAATATTCCAACATAATCATATCACAAATATTTGTTAATGTCAACCCCCTTTTTTAAAATATTTTCAGAAAGGAAGGATAGCTTATGGATAGTCAATTACTATTTTTACCTGTAATACTTTTAAAGCAGCAGACCACAGCAGTGCTTCGGGAGTGCAATGATTATACCTCCCGCTTTGGTTTGCAGCTTTCGGAACAAGAGATACAACAGCTTGCTGAAAATCGAAAGGAGGTTCTGGAACTAACCGGGCGAATCGAGTTTGGAGGAGGCGTAATACAAAAGATCGTGATGGAGTTTGCAGATTCTGCATATATGAATCAGCAGGATTATGTAGATATTCTAATGGAGCTACAGGAATGCTTTTATTATTTTAAGAAGGAGGCCATGGAGGAGTTAACAGATGACGAACTGATCACGATCATGAAGCTGTACTTCGAGGAGGTTTGCCAGGGGGATGTGGAGCTTCTGCAGACTACTATGCTTGAGAATTATTGTCGTGATATCAGATATGGTACAAAGGAATACCGGGATTTGAATGGTTACGAGGATGATTATACCGACTTTCTGGATTGGGATGAGAAGGAATAAGGGAGGGTTATTATGAATTCACTTACTGCAAGTAATTTGGGAATAGAGGAGAACTCTCTAAACCAGGAATTTTATTTTCAAGCCTTACTGGAGGAGGCAGTTGATAAGCAGCTGTTAACTACTATGCAGGTAGAAAGGCTTCAATATAGCCTTATAGAGCTTATGGCGAAGGAGGTAGAGCGCTTTACCAATGGCGAGAGCAGCTCGGTTCCGGTTGAAAAAGCGCAGGAGCTATTACAATCAATTACTTATCTGATCGGAGCCTATCTGAAAACAGTGCCTGATATACAGAGTAAATTGGAGCTGTTAAGGAAGGAGACCATGTCGGTTCTCTTCTATCGAGGGCTGGACGAGGTCGGTCGAATGTATCAGGAAGCTCAGTTACTCTTGAAGGAGCTTCAGGAAAACTACCGTAAACCGAAGAGTATCGCTTATCACGATACTTTGTTCCAGGGACTACCTGAATTCTTTCATGATTACAATATGGAATTCGGAGCGCATGAGCTCCCGGGTAGCATTGATTATCCACTCCTGATACCGGTTGGAGATTATCTTGGAGTTGAGATGACAACAAGATACTTACAGAGCTTAAGTATCGAAGACAGAATGATCAGCTGCTTTACCATAGATCGGATTAACCTACTGCTTCACTCCTTTGACCGTGATGCAGAGCATTTGCTGATTAATATCTGTGAGCTTGTTATTATCAATTCTTTCGGCTGTATCTTGTTGAATAAGGAGGTGGAGGAGTTAACTATCTCGAAGGCCGAGATAACAGTGCTTCAAAGAAGATTATCCTGCCTTGACAGGGGGGAATTAGCAAGCTTAATGACAAATATCTTCTCGAAGCTGGGAGAAGAGCTGACACTTTCAAATGAAGAAAATAATTATCTTCATGCTGCCATACCGGAGCTTACAGAACGCCTTTGGAATAATTGCAGCCTTGGCACCTTAGAACACTTCTTCATCCTTACGGATCCCAGTGATGAAGGATTAGAGGAGTTTATAGACGGCCTGCCGATGGAGGATGATAAGCTGAGAGAATTTATTCAGGAGTTGAATAAGCTAAATTCGATTGATGAGAAGGCTGTCTTGATCCGAGAGAGGGTAAGGAGTATGGAGGATCTGTCTCTGGTATTGGAGGATTGCTTCTACCCTGAGGAATATCCGGGTCTTTATCGGCTGCTGGGCGAGGAAGAGCTTCAGCTGCTTAAGAAAAGCCTTAAGCTGGAGGCCGGTGGTATTCCTGTGGAAGCTTATGAACCGGACAGAGAATGGCAGAAGCAGCTGTTACTTTTATAATTGAAATAGCATTGTAAATGGGATGCGTATCGTAATAATTTAATCTGATATAATAAGACTTCAAAAATGGTAATACTTTATTGATAGAATGAGATAGTATCAAGCTTTGGAGGTATTATTATGATAATTAAGATAACAATAGCGGTGCTGGTCAGCTATGGCCTGGGATGCTTTAATTCGGGCTACTACTATACGCGTCTGATTTATAAAAAGGATATTCGGGATGTCGGCACCAATGTTACCGGTGCGATGAATGTCAGCCGTCTTGCCGGAAAGAAGGGCTTTCTGATCACCTTTCTAGGTGATGCTCTGAAGGGAGCCTTGGTTGTATTTCTGGCAAGAAGTCTGGCATTAGGACAACGGGGAATCCTATTCTGTATTCTGGCAGTTTTATTGGGTCATATCTTCCCTATACAATTGCATTTTCAAGGTGGTAAGGGCATGTCAACGATATTTGGTGCACTCCTTGCTTACCAACCGTTTATGATACTCCTCCTATTCCTTACCTGCCTTGCCTTCTATCCCTTTATTCGCAGGTATACGATTACCGGTCTTTATGCATTGCTTTTGTTTCCGTTGGAGCTATTCCTGGCAGACTATTCTATGGCTGTAGTGTTGTTTACGCTGATTTATGCGGTGTTGATTATTTATGCCTGCCGGAGTAATGTGAAGGAATATATCAAGGATAGGGCATATCACTAAAACAATAGAACAGGAGGAGCATATGGCTATTGGTTATGCATGCGTAACAATCGGTGTTCCGGGTACCTCTATTTCCTCATGTACGTTGAAATATGCAACACAGGATAATATTCATGCTCTTATCCTTAAGAACCTCGCCGCTCTGGAGGTTATGGTAGATTATAATATTAAGCATGGAATCCGGCTGTTTCGTATTAGCTCTGATCTGATTCCCTTTGGATCGCACCCGGTTAATCAGGTTGTCTGGTGGAAGGACTACCGGGATTATTTTGAAGTACTCGGAGACAAGATTAAGAAGGCAGGGCTTCGGGTGTCGATGCACCCCGGTCAATATACCGTCATTAATTCCAATAATCCGGGTATCGTAGAAAGATCGGTGCAGGAACTGGTTTACCATGCAAGATTTCTTGATACGTTGGGTGTGGATCGGACTAATAAGCTGATACTACACATCGGTGGGGTTTATGGAGATAAAATAGCAGCAGCAAGGAACTTTATTCACGAATATAACCGATTACCTGAGGAAGTAAAGAGAAGACTTGTGATAGAAAATGATGAGCGCAGTTTTACGATCAGTGAAGTATTGGGAATATCGAACGCGTGTGGGGCACCTGTTGTCTTCGATAATCTTCACCACGGCATTAATCCTCCTATGGAGAAGCTCACAGATTACGAGTGGATCAAACGCTGCAGCAGTACTTGGAACCCTGAGGATGGAAGGCAAAAGATACATTACTCTCAGCAGAAGGAGCTGTCACCACCCGGAAGCCATTCGGATACGATCTTTCTTCAGCCGTTTTCGGAATACTATCAGGGGTTTAAAGAAGTAGTACCGGATATCATGCTGGAGGTTAAGGATAAGAATCTCTCTGCAATCAAGTGTATTCATGCCGTAACCCTGAACTCCTCTGCCAAGGAGCTTGAGACAGAATGGGCAAGATATGAATACTATGTGCTGAGTAAAGATGCCAAAGCTTATCAGGCAATCAGAGAGCTGCTTAAGGAGAAGGAAGCTCGGGTGTCGAAGGAATTCTATGAGATTATTGAGAGAGCTTATGGATTGCCTGAGAATATCGGTGCCGAGGTAAATGCTGCTAAGCACGTATGGGAATATCTTAATAAGGATTGTACAGCCTCCGAAAAGAAGCGATATGAAAAGTTAATGGACGAGTATACAGGGGGTAAAGCCTCCATCCATACAATAAAAAAGCATTTGCTAAAATGTTCTGTTTTGCAAAATCAGGATTATCTAATTCAATCGCTGTATTTTTATCTATAAAAGTATTTTATAGATTGCATTGGGTATTATCTTTCAATAATTCATTATAAATACTCATCGAAAGGGTTGAATCTCCGGGTGCAATTTGATAGTATGTAAAATATATCACTGGAAAAAACAGTATGAGCCAAAGATCGGCTATGAAAGGAAGAACATATGAATACCTGTATTTTTGACTTGGACGGAACTCTGCTTCCTATGCCGGACCAAGAACTTTTCTTAGATACCTATTTTAAGGCCTTGGCTACCAAGTTTGTTCCCCTTGGCTATAATCCTAAGGAACTGATTAAGGCAGTATGGTTAGGAACAAAGGCAATGATTGAGAATGACGGAACCATGACCAATGAACAACGCTTTTGGACTGTATTCGGTTCTATAATTGGTGAGAATGCCCTACAGCTGGAACCGTTGTTTGATGAATTCTACCGAAATGAATTTATTCAGGCGAGGAGTACTACGATTACTCATCCCCATGCAAAGGAATGCATCCGGCTTTTAAAGGAGAAGGGATATACGATTGGCCTGGCTACCAATCCGTTATTCCCCCGGGTTGCAACCCATACCCGCCTTAGCTGGGCCGGACTTGCTCCGGAGGATTTTGATTTAATTACAACTTATGAGAATAGCACTTATTGCAAGCCAAAATTGGATTATTATGAAGAGGTTATAAAGAATCTTGGAAAAGAAGCAAGAGAATGTATCATGATTGGAAATGATGTAAAAGAGGATATGTGTGCGGCAAAATTGGGGATGGATACCTATCTGCTCACGGACTGCCTGATCTGCCCGGAGGAGGAAGATATCTCAAGCTATCAACAGGGTGATTTTGATGAGCTGCTATCCTTTATTAACGGTTTGCCTGATATAAAAGAAATTTAAGGATATGAAGAATACCTATTGCAGAAAGTACCTTCCAGCCAAAGAAATCGGAATGAATAGCTGGCTGGAGGATACCTGCAACCCAATATAAGAAGGGGACACTGAAGAAAGGCCGTTATCGTAATCCGTCGATTAAGCTACCGGAATTATACATTTCTAAGGATTAGAAATGGAAGCATAGCAGACCATACCAGGTGGGACATATTCACCAGAATATAAATGGACAAAGATATGTTAACAGCAATGTTTGATACCTTCAGCTGCTCCTCTTCACCGGATTTGGTCAGCTGATATACATAGGCAAGTAATATTGCCGGAAGCACTACCTTAAGAAACACGCAAATCATGGGCTTATCAACGGCCTTTATCATGAACAGATTCACTTCTCTGAAATAACCTGTTCTTAATAGCAGAATCGTAAATACAATGTCGATTACATTAAGTAAATAAAGCATAATATACTTTTTTTTCAATATCGAAATATGATAATCCTTAATAAACAAAAGCATAAAATACACCTCCTTGGTTGCAGTATTACCAGATAATGGGTGGTTAATCATGCAGGTGTTCTAAACCTTAGAAAAGATATAGATAATATAAATTTAGGTAAAGGAGAAGAAAATATGAGCATATTACTCGAGTTACCGAATGTCGGAAAAGTATTAGATGATCTGCTTAATCAAATCGGAGTTCATTCCTATGAAGACCTGTCACTGCTGGGAAGTAAGCAGGCATTCTTGAAAATCAGGGAAAAAGATACAGGAGCCTGCCTGCATATGCTTTATGGTCTGGAAGGTGCTATTGAAGGGAAAAAGGATACTCTATTATCCAAGGAAGTGAAGGAAGATCTGAAGAATTTCTACCGTGCTCTGGTTTAAAATCAGTATGCCGAAGGAGGTTTACAGATAACCTAATTCGGGTTACAATAAAGATAACAGACGAAAAGCATGGAGGAGATTAATGTTAGGAGAGAAGAGATTTGCAGTATTGATCGATGCGGATAATGTATCTGCAAAATATATCAAATATATATTAGATGAGATATCCAATTACGGAGTTGCAACCTACAAGAGAATTTATGGAGATTGGACGAAGCCAAGCTCGGTATCCTGGAAGGATGTTCTTCTAGAGAATTCGGTTACTCCGGTACAGCAGTATGGCTATACAGTCGGTAAGAATGCCACTGATTCCGCCATGATTATTGATGCAATGGATATTCTGTATTCCGGTAATGTGGAAGGCTTTTCGATTGTATCCAGTGATAGTGATTTTACGAAGCTTGCATCCAGACTAAGAGAATCAGGTATGCTGGTTGTAGGTATGGGAGAGAGAAAGACACCAAAGCCATTTATTGCTGCCTGCAATCAATTTAAATATCTCGATGTATTGGCTGAAACAGAAAAGAAGAGTATGGAGCTGGAAGAAAGCCGCAATCAACCAGGACTGGTAAATAATGTCGATAAGAACGGAAAGCCGGAAAGTAAGCAAAACAAAGAAGCAGAAGCCGAGAACGGAAAAGCTATCAAATCGCCTATGAGTACAGAAAACTTAGAAGGCGGAAAGAATATGACGGATTTAAGCGTAATCAAGGCAGCTATCCTCAAGATGATGAATGAAGTAGATGAAGACGGTCAGCAGATGAATATGGGTGAACTGGGAAGCAGACTGGTCAAACGTTATCCGGATTTTGACGTTCGTAATTACGGAGATACCAAGCTTTCAAAATTCCTTAAGAAATTCGATTTCCTTGAGATTAGCTCGGATGGCAGCTCGATGTGGGTAAGACTAAGGGCTGATAAAGAAAATAAGATTACCGTTAAGGCGCAGGAAGGAAAAGCAGCACCAGCCAGAAGAAGAC
>JAEZKL010000026.1 GCA_023415475.1 Bacillota bacterium
ATCTGTAACTAACAGTGCCAGGGTAGAATCCAGTCCGCCAGAGATGCCAACAACCGCACATCTTGTATTTATATGAGCCAGTCTAGTCTTCAGACCCACGGACTGAATATTAATGATATCCTGACAGCGCTTCTCCCGGTCTGCTTTACCAGAAGGCACAAAGGGAGCAGAATCGATGTGTCTCGTTAAGGTCAGCTCGGAAAGACCTGAACTTATCTGAGGGAAGGAGAAGGGTATTACCTGATACGGATTGGTATTCTGACCAAGATAGGTATGCATTCTCATACGTTCACTCTTTAACTTACCGAGATCGAGCTCGGTAGAGATCATTCCATTCTGAAAGGAAACTGACTCTGCGAGCAGGGTTCCATTTTCCGTGATCAGGTTATGACCTGCAAACACTACATCTGTGGATGATTCTCCTTCCCCCGCATCGGCATACAGATAACCGCATACCAGCTTAGCAGACTGGTTCTTCACCAGCTCTCTACGGAAGGAGTCCTTTCCTGTCACCTCATCGCTGGCAGAAAGGTTGGCAATGACAGAAGCACCTGCAATACAATGAGAGATGCTGGGTGACTGAGGAATCCAAAGATCCTCGCAAATCTCAACACCGAGGATAAATTCCGGCATCTCACTATTCTGAAACAAAATCCGAGAACCAAAATAAATCTCCTCTCCCAGGAAATTGATTGCTATCGGATCCACAATACCTGAGGTAAAATGTCTGGCTTCGTAAAATTCTGTATAGTTTGGTATACTAATCTTCGGGATTAACCCCAGAACCTTTCCGTCCTGAATTACCGCAGCAGTATTATAAAGCTTGCCCTTCACAAGATAAGGGAAACCAACTACAACCACCGGATCCAGGCCCTTCGTATAGGAAGTAATCTTCTTTACGCTCTCCATCGCTCCACGAAGTAAGGTGTCCTGCAGGAACAAGTCCCCACAGGTATAACCGGTAATACATAACTCCGGGAATACAACCAATTTTATCTCCTGTTTCTGTGCTTCCTCTATTAACTCTATAATTCGATCGGTATTGTATCCGCAGTCTGCAACTCGGATGACCGGGGTTGCCGCAGCAACTCGAATAAAACCATGCTTCATGATTAGCCTCCTATAAGCATAAATCTTCTATGTTTTATTATAAGTTATTCTGTCCAAAAAAGACAAGCATATTATACTTCATTATTTACCTTTTTTGTTAGACTATGTAAAATCATCAAAATAGTGTAAGTAATAGAGTGCGCACCAGGTGAACTTTCTTTTATTATAGGACGCAATTTTCTATAAACAAGATGAATTGGTAAACCAATTCACTTGTCATGAATTAAAAAAAGCGGCTCGTGGCCGCTTTTATCATTAGTATTATACCCAAAATGCCGTTTCCTGTATTTTGACTCCTAGCAAAGCTAGGTGGGTAACCGCACATAAGCTTCTGCCTTCCACTGCAAACGATGGCTTGACATCTACTTACGAATAATAGGAATCCCTTTTTAATCATGTAGGTTCAAAATAACAAGAGTGTCGAACATCTCAGGAATTACCTTAGCTTTATTATAAACTATTATCTACTATTTTTCAATATTATTATCCGTTTTTAGCCCAGCAACTTTTACCATCACCATAGGAGCTCTTTGCCGCTTATGGTTAGCCGTATTACACATCTCCCACAAAAAGCGGGAAGGTAAAGATGAATTCCGAACCCATACCGGGAGTTGAATTTACACTAATGGTTCCGTCATGCTTTAATGCAATCTGTTTGGCTATGGCAAGTCCAAGCCCTGTACCGCTTGCATTTTGGCGCAGGTTGGATTTATAGAACTTCTCAAATATATTATTGATATCCGAAGGGTCGATACCGACTCCTTCATCCTTAATAGATACAATTATTTTATCCGTTTTCTCAATTTCTATGTGAACAGTTCTATTTTCCTCAGAGAATTTAATGGCATTATCCAGAATGACCATGAACATCTGACGCAAACGGTCATAATCGCCTAATATCATATTAACCGGTGCTTTCTTTATTACTTCGATTTTAATATCTTTCTTTTCGGCAATCGTTCCTGCACTACGGATGATATCGTCAAATACCTGATTAAGATTGACCGGCTCACTGTCGATTGCAAAGTCAGGATTTTGCATTTTAGATAATAGCAAAAGATCTCCTACCAGACGCTCCATGGATTTGCATTCGGACAGCATTCGATCATAATACTGATGAACCTTATCCTTCTCCTGTACCACTCCGTCAGATAAGGTCTCCGTATAAGCCCGGATCACGGTAATCGGAGTTCGAAGCTCATGAGATACATTAGCAAAGAAATCAAGTCTCATCTGATCCAGCTTCTTGCGCTCGATATCGTTCTCCAAGAGCTTCTCTGAGAGGATATCCACGGTTTTTGCCAAATCCCCGAGCTCATCATCTCGTTTGATACCGGTCTTTGCTTTAAAATTACCGGAGGCCAGCTCTAATGCAGTATAACGCATTCTTGAGATTGGCATGGATAACTCGGTCGCAAAAATAATAACGATAATGAAGGATATTCCCAAGGCAACCGTACTACTAATGACAATATATGATAAGCTTTTTTCCACAAGTTCGGTCTGGTCCTGTGCTTTGCCAACAATAAGAATAGCTCCAACAACTTCTAGATCAGTGCCTTTGATTGGAGCGGCTACCGTAATGATTGTCTGCTCATACACATCGTCAGCCCATTTTTTATGATTGGTTACTCCATTGAAGGCTTCTTCCATACATTCCACATAAGGAGCATATTCTTCTACGGTAATAAATACCTCATAAGAATCACCGGTCTCCATCGAAGAGCTCATTGGGTTATTTGCATCCGGATTCGAAATCGACCAGATATCCCAGTCGTTAACATCGCCTATCATATTGATATCTTCCAGAAACCCCTCTTTACCGCTTGTGATATAGATAGATGCCATTTTACCTATCGTATTGGCCTGCTTCTTCAAGTCAGCAATATTTGTATTCATCGTCATATCACTATACAGCTTCATGAAAATCAGACAGATTAATACCGCAGTAACCAGCAGCATTACTGCATAATTTAGATACAGCTTAAAAAACAACCGGTTATAGATATGTACCTTATTATCCTTCGACATAAGACTTCCTCTATTTCTCCTCGACCTCGAATTTATAGCCGACACCCCAGATGGTCTTAATTGTCCAGGTAGGGTGTTCAACGATATCCAGCTTAGAACGAAGACGTTTTATATGTGAATCAACGGTTCTGCTATCGCCAAAATAGTCAAAGCCCCATAAGCTATCCAGAAGATTATCCCTTGTAAATACCTTGTTTGGATTCGTAGCCAGTGTCCACATGGTTTCGATTTCTTTCTTTGTTAAAGCGATTTTCGTTCCTGAGATATGTAATGTATACTCATCGAGATTAATCTCCAGGCTACCAACAGTCAGGACATTTTCTGAGGATGCCTCTTTGGTGGTCTTAGCCATACGTCGGAGTACTGCTCTTACCCTCGCCATAACTTCTCTTGGGCTAAAGGGTTTCACTATATAATCGTCGGCGCCTATATCAAGGCCCATAATCTTATCAAAATCTTCTCCTCTTGCCGTAATAAGGATTACCGGTACATTGGATTTACTTCTGATCCTTCTGCACACTTCATAACCATCCTCCTTCGGCATCATGATATCCAGTAAGACTACATCAGGATTGTATTGGGTAAAGAGACGAATTGCTTCTTCACCGTCACCCGCTACAACAGGTTCAAAGCCTTCCATTCTGGAGTAAGTAGATAAGATATCCGTAATATCACGATTATCATCCGCAATTAGTATATGCTGCATTATCAAATTTCTCCCTTCCTATTCTATCCCGTTTTTCCTTTGCATCTTTTCAAGTCGTTTATTGATTTATGGCAGGCAAATACAGGCCTATGCTTAAGCAAAACAAAACAAATCATATTCTGCAGCATAGGTCGAATCCTAGTATAGATCAAATATACATTCATTATTATATATTATCTGTTAGGGCGAAACAAGTAGAAAAACTTATCAATTTTTTATTTTACCCCCAAAGAACCTAAGATACTTTCCGCAATTTTCTACATTTACTGCCTAACGTTTTATTGTTAAAGCTCTTTCTAAAGAGTAAACATTGGGGCTTTTGCGATATAAATAAACCAAATTAAGGTAAGGATAATTGCATCCTTACCTTAGCTATTTATGAACATTATGTTTGTCATATTCTTCTAGTAGACTGGCCTATCACTAAATCGGCGGGAAATATTTTCCTCTCTACATCTATATTTTTATCGATAAGCTTTAACAGAATACGCATTGTCTCCTCAGCCATTTCTTCCACCGGCTGTCTTATGGTAGTGATGGATGGTTGATAATAAAATGTGATATCCATTCCATCATATCCTGCTACTGAATAGTCCTCCGGTACCTTTTTTCCCATTTCAAATATTGCCTTACATGCACCTACAGCCATACTGTCAGAAATCGCGAATATTGCTGTGAAATCCGTTCCGGATAATAGCAGTTTCTTAGTAACCTCATACCCATATTTCATGGAAAAGGTATCTAATTCTTCATCCTCATTGTAGCATACTAAGCTTTGATCAAAAGGTATATGATTATCTTCCAATGCCTTTATATAGCCTTCCAGTCTTAGCTTTCCGATACTCTCATCATCCGGGGGTGCAGATATTGTTGCAATCCTTTTATGTCCCAGCTTGCATAAATAATCAACCATTTTATAACTCTCTTGAAAGTCATCCACAGCGACATAGGAATAGCAATTTTTATCTATTTTTTCAGAAGCACCGCCGGTACTCAGGATAAACGGTACCTTCAACTGTTTTAATTTTTCTTCTGACTGAAAGAAATATCCACCCAAAAAAATAATGCCCTTAAGTCTCTTTTCTTTTTCTAATAATAATGCAATCTCTATTTCATCTTCATGCTCTTCCACACGATACAAAAGAATAGAATTTTTTTCTCTCAAAATATCATTTTCGAAGACTTTCAACATTGTGCTAAAGAAGGAATTACTAATCCCCTTGATGAGCACCGCAATTGTATTTGATTCAGAACGTTTTAGATTACGCGCACTATTGTTGGGAATATAATTATGCTCTGAAATTGCCTGCATAATTTGAGCTTTGGTCTCCTTATTGATATCCGGGTGATCGTTAATTGCTCTAGATACAGTACTGACAGCCACTCCGCATATTCTAGCTATATCCTTAATAGTAGCCGTTTCCATATCCATTCCTCCTTCGCAAATACTTTATCCCAATTTAGCATAAGAGCTACAATTATTCAAGCGCAGATATGTAAAATATCCTTTAGGTTCTTCCAAAAAGATTCGTTATTTCTCTTATCTTTTTTATTAGTTCTTCCGTTATTTCTCCGTCTAGCATTCTCCACTTCCAATTATTCCCTACCGTAGATGGCGTATTTATCCGCGCCTCGGATCCTAATCCAAGGTAGTCCTGCACAGGGATAATACACAGCTCTGCTACACTTTGTTGCGCTAAACGTATCAAATCCCAATATATATTCAAAGCTTCTTCCGGTTTCTTATCTAAATATGCCAATACCAATGCTCTATCATCCTTGCTAATGTCTTTAAACCAGCCGGTTAACGTATCATTGTCATGGGTTCCGGTGTAAACGATACAATTCTTATCATAGTTATGGGGAAGATAGTCACTTTTTTCTCTCGAATCAAAGGCAAATTCCAAAACCTTCATTCCCGGGAAGCCCGTCTTTTTCAAAAGCTCACGAGTGCTGTTCGTGATGTAGCCTAAATCCTCGGCAATAATATCTACATCACCCAACTTTTGCTTCAGTGTCTGGAAAAAATCGTATCCAGCTCCAATTTCCCAACTACCATTGATTGCAGTAGTTTCTCCATACGGAATAGAATAGTATTCATCAAAACCTTTGAAATGATCAATACGTACTACATCATACAATTGGAAGCTGTAGGCAATACGTTGAATCCACCATTCATAGTTGGTTGATTTATGGATATCCCAACGATATAATGGATTACCCCACAGCTGTCCCGTGGCCGAAAAGCCATCCGGAGGACACCCTGCAACTGCAACCGGATTGAGCTTCTCATCCAGCTGATATAATTCCGGATGGGACCAGGTGTCTGCACTGTCCATTGCGACATAAAAAGGAATATCACCGATAATTTTTATTCCGTTTTTTTGGGCATAATTCTTTAATTTGTTCCATTGAACAGTAAAAAGGTACTGAATATACTGATACAACTCTATATCAGCCTGTAGCTTGTTACGATAATATTCTAAAGCATTTACTTCCCGTACCTTGATATCATCCTTCCAATTACTCCAACACAGTCCGCCGTAGTGATCCTTTATCGCCATATATAATGCATAATCCTCCAACCAGAATGCATTTTTCGCCCGGAAGGCTATGAATTCTTTATTATTCCTGATATGGCTTCTTTCATAAGCCTTGCGCAGCATTTTAAACCTTGAAAGATATATTTTCTCATAGTCAATGTATCTGGGATTATCACCGAAGTCATATTCCTCACATTCCTCTCTGGTCAACAACCCCTCTTCTATCAACATATCCGGATCAATAAAATATGGATTTCCTGCATAGTTTGAAAATGATTGGTAAGGGGAGTCTCCATATCCCGTAGGTCCAACAGGCAATATTTGCCAATATTTTTGACCAGACTTTTGTAAAATATCAATAAACTCATATGCACTTTTTGAAAAAGAACCAATTCCATATTTAGAGGGTAAACTGGCTATCGGTAAAAGTATTCCGCTTGCACGCATATTATGTCACATCCTCGATTCAAATTTTATATTCATTAACCCTTTACAGCTCCTGCAATTGCTCCCTCACAATATAATTACTAATACAGAACATATTGTTATAAATAAGGAATACATTGCAGCATTCCAAAAATTTGTTGCTCGTAATCCCTCTGTGTAATTACTTATTCTGAAAATAAATATTTGATAACGTTACCAGTAACATTACCGGTAACGTTTCCAATAACAATTCTACCATATTCTTTTATAAAATCAACTGCCAATTTTGTAATTTGCCAAATAATTTGTAACAAGCCAATAAATATAATACTTTTTTTAATAATCAGTAAGGCTTCTTTTAGTACTGAATCCAATTACTCTTTTTAATACCCTAAAATTGAATCTTTCCAAAGTAATTATATATTTTTTTACATTATGACACTTTTCTGACAAAAACAATTGTTATTATATGGTCAGAATAGATAGGATGTGACATAAGGAATTTCCAATTATTCGGAGGAATGGCCATGAAGAAGATAAAATTATGTAAATGCTTAATTACTCTTGGCTTAATTCTTTTCATTACTTTGCTTTTACCGTTAACATCTTACAACGTTGTGACAGCACAGGCAGCCAGTATTGATAAGGAGACAAAAGACAGCTATAGATTAAATTTGAAGAGCGTTACATTAGTAAAGGGCAAATCATTTAATTTGAAGGTTTACAATCTGGGTACAAACTCAAAGGTAAGCTTTAAATCCGATGATGCGGAAGTTGCTTCTGTTAGTGACGATGGTACAATTACAGCCAATAAGGTTGGTGCTACGATCGTTACAGTTACCATTAAAGATGGCAGCGATAAAACACCGTTAACATGCGATGTTACTGTCGGTCCTGCCGCGATTAGTGTTAAGTGGACACAAGAAAGAGCCTATGTCGGGACAGGTAATGAAGATATCTTAAAGGTCATTATTAAACCGGACAATACAACTGAGGTTGCCAGATTTTCCAGCTATGACTCTTCCATTGCTGCCGTTAGCTCCGGTGGCCGCATCACTGCAAAGAAGGTAGGTATGACTTATTTATTTGCCGAAATTGATGCTACGAATTTAGACGGTACCCGCAAGTTTGCTATCTGTACCGTATTCGTAACCAGCCCTAAGGATGTTCCTTTATTACAGGAATACTTTAGCAATCACTCTGAGCTTAACCGCGTATCCAGTTATGATTTAAACAAAGCATTGGATGAATTCTTTAATAATGGTAGCGCGGAAGCGGCTGTAACTGCCGAGGATGCGACCGAGTCTGCACTGATTAAAGCATTAGACAAATATTTGGAAGAAATGTTCAAATTATCTGATTTACGTGCTAAGATCAAGGCAGAGCTTGAAGCTCTTACTAAGTCAAACAATACGGATGCAAATTCCGTCTCACAAGCAAAATAACATAATGAAATGACTACAACAAAGCCATACACTCCGGTGTATGGCTTTATGAGTTATATTTTTTATTTTATTTTTACCCAGTTTATACTATAATTAAGACATATCATATGAGAAAGGTGGTCTAGCATGAATTTCAGATTTGCACATAATAATATTAATGTTCTTGACTTAGATAAGTCTTTAAAGTTCTATGAGGAGGCTCTCGGGCTAAAAGAAACCAGACGTAAGGAGCCCGCTTCCGGTGATTTTATCCTTTCGTATCTCGGAGATGGAGTAACCAGCCATCTCTTGGAGCTGACCTGGTTACGAGATTGGGATCGTCCCTATAACCTTGGGGATAACGAGTTCCATCTTGCCTTTATCGTTGATGATTATGAGGCCGCTTATCAGAAGCACAAGGAGATGGGCTGTATCTGCTACGAGAATCCATCTATGGGGATTTATTTTATAAATGATCCGGACGGCTATTGGCTCGAGATCATCCCAACAAGATAGCACCGAACAAAGGAAGGCTGATATTTTCCCTGCACCATTTGACAGTGAAGGAAGCTTATCAGCCTTTTTCATAAATTTTAGTTTTCAACAGCTTGAGCCAAGCCAAAATGCTTCTCCAATAATTCCAATGTTTCCTGTCTTGTATCCTTTTCGATATCTTCCCTTAAAACTGTAAAAAAGCCGCTGTTGGCATATTCATCGTAATGTTCCTTACTATTAACCCTCGCAATGCACTCACGGTAATTAGCCATCGTTTTCTCCGGATCCTCGCATTTTTGAATCTGTCGAAATAGAAATGCCTTATCCGGGTCCTCTCGATCAAAGAAACGTTCCACCGACATCGATTGTGGTGACAGCATTACTGCAACCTGATGATAATCCGCAATCTCCCTTAATAGGTCTATCGGAATATTCGTATCAACGATCACCTTCTGATCACCGGATACTCGGATTAGCTCAGCGACCTCCATCTCCGCAATCTCTCTTCCGCTGCCATAGATCCAGGCTTCATATTCCTCCGGAGATCGGTTCAGGAATTCCTGCCAATCCTTTCTCTGATAGCAAAGATGAGGCTGCTTGTCCGGCGAAGCAATTTCCAGAAACTCATCCAGTTTATAGTTCTCACCGCAATGGTATAAGTCGTACTTTTCAGCCAGCATAGCACACATTGTAGATTTGCCTGCATAGGCTGTTCCCGTTATAAATAGTATGTTCTTCAGATAGCTCTTAAGTATATTGTTTTCAATCTTCATTATTCCAACCCCTTTCGATGCTACTTCAGCTAGTATTCTCGTATCTTATGATTAAGCTCATACTGAAGCAAATTATTATAAAAGAGATAGCTACCGACTAATGCCGGATTAATGTCTCCCAGCTCATCAGCCATTTCAACTGGTTATCGACGAATTCTTTATCAATGCTCTGGATACCAAGGTTTTCGATAATCGTCGCCTGAACCTCATAATGCCTTATTGCGATAAAGCTATAGATTGCGGTAAGCTCCTGATTACTTATCGGGCTATATTCACTGTAGCCCTTCATAAATTCCTCAAGCATATATCGGGTATCCTCATATTCATGTGCAGAAAGATTAAAATAATTTGTCATATCGCAGAACACCGCAATATCATATAAGGAAAATGCCTTAGAAGCGGCATCGAAATCGAATAATACATACTCACCCTGCCCGTTCAGAATCATATTTCCTGTATGATAATCTCCATGGCAAAAGCTTCTTGGCAGGTTCTTAACCCGGCTCCAAAGCAAGCTTCCATACTCCTCGAATTCATCTGTTCTCTGGTAATTCATTTCCCTCAGACAGCGAACGTAACGATCAATAAAAAAGGGCTTGTCATGGTAGCTTAAGAAGAGAGGGGAAGCACTCATTAATTTATGTAATCTTCCAGTCTGACGGCCGATAGCGATGATATCTGTGCTTTTGTCCGGCTCGTTTCCAATGATATATTCATATAGCACCCCAATTCGGTCATCTCCCTGAAAATCATAGATAAAATAAGATACGCCGGCTGCCGTTGGGATAATATGAGCCGTGGGGAAACCCTCTTTTTCTAAATAGTTCATAATTTCGATTGATTGCTTCGCTTGTTTTGTATTACGGTCTTTAAATAGCTTTAGGATATATTTATCCTTTTGATCGCTAACGACACAGACATATCCTATCATGTCTCTATGCAGCGCAATATCTTTAAAATCTTTCGCGTATAGGTCCTTTAAATCCTTCAAAAGCTGCATAAGCATCTATCTATCCCTCCTACGACATACATCCTGATCGCATAAGTAAAAGCTTAAAAAACGATAGCCTAAGTTACAAACTGTTATATCATGTCTCTAATCTAATATATCAATCGCTTACATGATATAGTATAAATTATTTTGTCGCGATTTACCAATACATTTTCCTTATATTCATCCTATATTAGTCCTAGGCTTCACCAATCAGGCCACACTGCCAATAAAAAAACAACAGAAAGTGCCTCAGATCAATCGATACTGTGACACTTTCTGAAACTTCTAGGTTCTTCCTTCTGTGCGAACTTCGACGTTCTTCCCGTGTGAAAATTGCATTATATTTTCACACTATTATAGCTGCGCTACATCCACAAGGGTAATCTCACTGTTATCACATTCCATACTGGTCAGCAACGCACTGGCAGTATCCAGTGCCGTAAAGCAGGTAACTCCTGTCTCGATGGAGGTCCGGCGGATTAAGAAACCGTCTCTGGTCTTGTCACGTCCTTGGGTAGGTGTATTGATTACCATATCGATTTCGTGACTTAAGATTAGGTCAAGAATATTCGGGCTACCCTGACCTATCTTGTTAATAACGGTAGCAGGAACTCCCTTTTCATTCAGCGCTTTTGCAGTACCCTCCGTAGCATATATCTGATAGCCGAGAGCGATTAATCTTTTTCCTAATCCGGTTGCTTCTTCCCTGTCGGATTTCTTCACCGTCATAATCATCTTCTTATGCTTCGGCAGATTGATTCCTGCACCAAGAAACGCCTTATATAAAGCTTCATGGAAGGTCTTGGCAATGCCAAGGCACTCGCCTGTAGATTTCATCTCGGGTCCTAAGCTGATCTCCGCACCACGGAGCTTTTCAAAGGAGAACACGGGCATTTTGATAGCGATATATTCTGACTCCGGCCATAATCCGGGGGTATAACCCAGTCCCTTTATCTTCTCTCCCAGGATAACCTTAGTAGCGATATCGACAATCGGCAGGGAGGTTACCTTACTGATATAAGGAACAGTACGGCTGGATCTGGGGTTCACCTCAATGACATATACCTTCTCATTGTATACAATAAATTGAATATTGATTAGTCCGATCACATGTAAGGATTGCGCCAGCTTCTTCGTGTAATTAACGATATCTACCTTAACCTTGCGGCTGACACTCTGGGAGGGATAGACAGAGATACTGTCTCCGGAGTGTATTCCGGCTCTTTCGATGTGCTCCATGATACCCGGAATGAGGATATCCTCACCATCACATACCGCATCCACCTCTAGCTCCTTCCCCATCAGATATTTATCCACCAGAATAGGATGCTCCTGTACGTTCATATTGATAATTCTCATAAATTCGATGATATCTTCATCACAGATTGCTATCTGCATTCCCTGACCACCAAGAACATAGGACGGTCGAACGAGAACCGGGAAACCCAATTCGTTTGCTGCCTCCAACGCTTCCTCTGTGGTATATACCGTTTTGCCTTCCGGTCTCGGGATACCGCATTCCTCCAGAATCTTATCAAATAGCTCTCTATCCTCTGCTGCGTCTACATCAGCTGCAGAGGTTCCAAGAATCGGCACTCCCATCTTTAAGAGTGCGTCGGTCAGTTTAATTGCAGTCTGTCCGCCGAATTGAACCACAGCACCATCCGGTTGTTCCATATCTACAATGTTCTCTACATCCTCTGGGGTTAGCGGTTCAAAGTATAGCTTATCCGCAATATCGAAGTCCGTACTCACAGTCTCGGGATTGTTATTGACAATGATGGTTTCACAGCCACTTTCTGCTAGAGCCCATACGCTGTGTACAGAGCAATAATCGAACTCGATCCCCTGCCCGATACGGATCGGACCTGAGCCGAGTACCATGATTTTCTTCTTTCCGCCGGTCCTCTCCACCTCATTGAAGCTGCCGAAGGTTGAGTAGTAATAAGGTGTTGCAGCATCAAATTCGGCCGCGCAGGTATCCACCATCTTATATGCAGCTAATATCCCGTTCTGTTTTCTCATTTCTTTAATTTCCGCCACGCTCTTACCGGTCAGCTCTCCGATAACACGGTCCGGATATCCCAGTCTCTTTGCCTTCGCTAATAGTTGAGCATTAAGCGGAAGCATAGCAATTTCTTTCTCTAACTCCACAAGAATCGCAATTTTATCGATGAACCAGAAATCAATCTTCGTAATAGCATGGATAACCTCGTATGTGATTCCTCTTCTGATCGCTTCTGCAATGACGAAGAGGCGTCTGTCATCCACCAGATGAAGCTCATTGATGATCTCCTCCGTAGTCATGTTATTGTAATTGCCATATTTTAAGCTATAAATATTCTGCTCCAGAGAGCGTAATGCTTTCATTAATGCAGCCTCAAAGCTTGAACTGATTGCCATAACCTCACCCGTTGCCTTCATCTGGGTAGTTAAGGCTCTTCTCGCCGTGATGAACTTATCAAAAGGCCATTTCGGTATCTTTACAACCACATAATCCAAAGTCGGCTCAAAGCTTGCGTAAGTTTTCTCCGTAACCGCATTCTGAATCTCATCCAAGTGATAACCTAAAGCGATCTTCGCTGCCACCTTCGCAATCGGATAACCGGTAGCCTTAGATGCCAAAGCAGAGGAACGGCTCACACGAGGATTTACTTCTATTACACAATATTCAAAGGTTTCCGGATGGAGTGCATACTGTACATTACAGCCACCTGTAATCCCAAGCTCAGTGATAATATTCAGGGAAGCACTGCGAAGCATCTGATATTCTTTATCTCCCAGTGTCTGCGAAGGTGCTACAACGATGCTGTCGCCGGTATGAACACCTACCGGGTCGATATTCTCCATATTACATACTGTGATGCAATTTCCGGCGCCGTCACGCATAACTTCATACTCGATTTCCTTCCAGCCTGCAATCGAACGCTCAATCAGACATTGCCCAACACGGCTGAGCCTTAGTCCGTTGGTACAGATATCCTCCAGCTCTTCCTGAGTAGAGGCAATACCGCCACCGCTGCCTCCTAAGGTATACGCAGGACGAACCACTACCGGATATCCAATCATCTCAGCAAAGGTAACTGCAGCCTTCACATTGGTTACTACCTCACTGGGCGCACAGGGCTCCCCGATCTTCTCCATCGTTGTCTTGAATTCGAGGCGGTCCTCCGCTTTCTTGATGGTCTCGGAGGTAGTGCCGATGAGTCTTACCCCATTCTCCTTAAGGAAGCCGGATTCCTCCAGCTCCATCGCAATATTTAATGCCGCCTGACCACCCAGGGTAGGTAATACGCTGTCAGGTCCTTCCTTTATAATTATTCGCTTTACAAAATCGGGAGTCAGCGGCTCGATATATACGATATCTGCAATCTCTTTATCCGTCATAATAGTAGCAGGGTTCGAATTCACCAGAATAACGCTGATCCCCTCCTCCTTCAAGGAACGGCACGCCTGAGTACCTGCATAGTCAAATTCAGCTGCCTGGCCGATGATAATCGGACCGGAACCAATCACCAGTACCTTCTTGATATCCTCTATTCTTGGCATTATCCCTGCACCTCCATCATGTTGATAAACTCATCAAACAGAAACTCGCTATCCATTGGCCCTGCACAGGCTTCCGGATGGAACTGTACGGAGAATACATTCTTACCCAGGTAATGGAGTCCCTCCACCGTTCTGTCATTGACATTGAGGAAGCTGACCTCCGCTACGTCAGCCGGAATACTTTCCTCCATAACCATATAACCATGATTTTGAGTTGAAATGTAAACTCTACCGGTCTTCAGATCCTTAACCGGGTGGTTGGCACCGCGATGGCCGTACCTCATCTTGGTAGTGTCTCCTCCATTCGCCAGTGCCAGAAGCTGATGGCCGAGGCAGATAGCAAAAATCGGTACATCACTATCATACAGGTACTTAACCTCAGCGATTACCTCCTTGCATTCCTTTGGATCACCCGGTCCATTGGAGAGCATAATCCCATCCGGGTTATCCCTCAAAACCTCCTCTGCCTCTGTAAATCCGGGATAGATCGTCACCTCACAGCCTCTCTTTGCCAGAGACCTTGGAATGTTATTTTTAAGACCATAATCCATCAAAGCAACCTTGAACCTCTTTGCACCGACTGCAGGAATTACCCTTTTCTCTTTACAGGTGGTTTTATCAATTACCTTTTCTACTTTATATTGATGGATCTTCGGTAGAACCTCTTCGAGCTTATGCTTCTCATCGGTGGTAATCATGCCATTCATCGTACCTTTGTTTCTTAACAGCTTTACCAATGCTCTGGTATCAATCCCGGCAATACCCGGAATGTCATATTTCTCTAAGAAGCTTTGTATACATTCTTGATTACGGAAGTTACTCGGAATTCGCGATAATTCTCTGACTAAAAATGCATCCACCCATGGCCTTTGTGACTCCATATCCTCATAGCAGATACCATAATTGCCAATTAGGGGATAGGTCATAACCACACTCTGCCCCGCATAAGAAGGGTCCGTCAGTACCTCCAGATAACCTGTCATACCTGTGTTGAATACGATTTCACTGATGATCTCTTTCTTTGCTCCGATGCTCTCCCCTACAAAGACATTGCCATCCTCAAGAATTAAGAATGCTTTCATCAAATCCTCCATTTCTGCTGCCGTTGGCTGCATAAACCTACTTTGTTTTTCTTTCATAAACTTAAAAGTTTGCAAAAAAAAAGAATATAAACCCAGACCGGGGATATACTCCATTGTACATCTTCCAATTTCTTCTTTTTCTTTATTAATATGAAATATCAATGTATATTTATGCAATTTCTTTATGTATTTTTATGATTTTATCACACATACCCCCAAATAGCAAGTAGTTTCTATAAATATTTTTTTATAATTATAAGTTATACTAATTTCATTCATAAGCAAAAATAATTCCCAACTTTCATAACTGTTTTTAAGAATTATTTCACATCTTTCCCCCCTCTAACATAAGCTATTAATAAAACGAAAGGATTCTGCTTAAATTATGAATCAGGAAAACACCTCGTATACTAACAGTAATCCCATTCGCCCTATCAGAATCTATCCAACTCAGATGGAAACCCAGTCTTTTGGCCGGTTGCAAGTCCGCACTACTACCGCAGGAGTTATCCCAATTCCTAATGCAACCATATCCATTACACTTCCTAATGAACCGACTAAAGTAGTTGAACAATTAACAACCAATGATTCCGGGCTATCCGATGTGATCGAGCTTGAAGCACCTCCCATAGGTCTAAGCTTAGAGCCTTCCACAATCCAACCCTATTCCAATTATGATTTACTGGTATCGGCACCGAATTTTGAAAGTGCCGTATTCTCCGATATTGAAATCCTGGCGGATGTTACCGCTGAACAGAATGCTCAATTAGCTCCCGCGGAGCCGGGAGCCACCGGAGAAGCCTTCGTCATCGCTCCTCATACCTTATATTACGAGTATCCGCCTAAAATCCCAGAGGACGAGATCAAGCCCATATCGGAAACCGGTGAAATCGTTCTGAGCCGCGTCGTGATTCCGGAATATGTCATTGTCCATGACGGACCTCCGGCATCCCCTGCTACCAATCATTATGTACGTTTCCGGGATTATATCAAAAATGTTGCCTCCAGCGAAATCTATGCCACCTGGCCGGAGCAATCGATTTATGCCAATATATTCGCGATTTTATCCTTTACCCTAAACCGCGTCTATACCGAATGGTATCGTAATAAGGGTTATCCTTTTACGATAACCTCCTCTACCGCATATGATCATAAGTGGATTAATGGACGTAATGTTTTTACGAATATCGGCCTTATTGTTGATCAAATCTTTACAAACTATCTCTCCAGACCAGGTGTAACCCAGCCAATCTTGACTCAATATTGTGACGGAAACAGAGTCTCCTGCCCTGGCTGGATGACGCAATGGGGGTCCAAAACGCTTGGTGACCAGGGCTATACAGCCATACAAATATTAAGATATTATTATGGTGATTCAATATACATTAATACAGCAGTTGAGGTTTCCGGCGTTCCTGTCTCCTGGCCCGGATATAATCTCGGACTTGGAGCCACCGGCGACAATGTAAGAACCATTCAGAATCAATTAAATAGAATCAGTCAGGTTTATTCAGCTATTCCAAAGATTGCAGTAGATGGCGTGTACGGCCCTCAGACTGCAGCAGCAGTACAGGCATTTCAAAATATATTCGATCTGCCAGCTACCGGTATCGTAGATTTAGCTACCTGGTATCGTATCTCGAATATATATGTTGGCGTAACCCGAATCGGAGAATAGGGGAAACCCTATGGATTGTTTCATATTATATGAAAGAAAGAACAGTGAGGTATATCATATGTATCAGAGAAACACTTCTTTAGCCAATAAGATGAATCATCAATACCATTCATCTCCCGCGAATAAATATGAAGGCGTCCGTGTCTACCCCACTGAGATGACAACCCAAAATCTAGGCCGGTTGAAAGTGCGTACCGTTACCCCGGCGATGTCTCCGGTAGCGAATGCAAAGGTTACCATCTCATCGGTTGCTGCCCCAGATAGCGTAATTGAAGAATTAACCACTGACTTATCCGGTCTTACTCCGGAGGTTACACTACCTGCGCCTTCGGTGGATTATAGCTTAACTCCCTCTACCCAGCAACCCTATTCGGAATATACCTTGAATATTGCTTCTCCTGATTTTACTCCGGTTACAATACAGAATGTCGAAATCTTTCCTAATGTCACGGCGATACAGGATACCACGCTACGGGCTGTGAGTCCTCAGGGAGAAGCCGTTCTCTTTGTTATCCCTCCCCATACTCTATATGGAGATTATCCTCCGAAGATTGCGGAGCAGGAAATCAAGGAGACGGAGGAGACCGGTGAGATCGTTCTCAGCAATGTTGTAATTCCCGAATATGTAGTTGTCCATGACGGTCCTCCGACTGATACCTCTGCTGCAAATCATTATGTCAGGTTCCGTGACTATATTAAAAATGTCGCCTCCAGCGAAATCTATGCCACCTGGCCTGAGACAACAATTACTGCTAATGTTCTAGCAATATTATCCTTTACCTTAAATCGTGTTTATACGGAATGGTATCGAAATCAAGGCTTTAATTTTACCGTAACCTCCTCCACTGCTTTCGACCATAAATGGATTCCCGGGCGCAATATATACGATAATATTGCACTGGTTGTTGATCAGATGTTCACCAGCTATCTGTCCAGGCCGAATGTAAGACAACCGATCCTAACACAATATTGTGATGGCAGGAAGGTTCAATGCCCAAATTGGATGACTCAATGGGGGTCAAAGGATTTAGGTGATCAGGGACAAAGTGCAATCGAAATACTGCGTCATTTTTACGGTGCTTCAATCTATATCAATACTGCCACCGAGGTGTCCGGCGTTCCCTCCTCCTGGCCGGGTGCGAACCTAAATATCGGTACATCCGGAGCTAATGTCAGAATGATTCAGGAACAGCTCAACCGTATCTCGGATACCTATACAGTTATCCCAAAGGTAGCTGTAGATGGTCAATACAACGAGCAGACATCACAGGCAGTGAAGCTGTTCCAGCAGACCTTTGATCTGCCTCAGACCGGAATCGTGGACTTTCCGACCTGGTACCGTATCTCCGCCATCTACGTAGCAGTGTCAAGGATAGCAGAATAAGCCTACTATTTGTATGGGCTTAAAAAATCAGCCAATATAATAGTAAAATAACCCTGGATTAAGTATGTACTATCCCGGCTCAGATAAAGAACCGGGATTTTCTAAAGGAAGAGCAGCCAAGGCATAGCAAGGCTGAAAAACATGAACTCCTCACCATCACAAGAATAACGTTCTAATATTAATCTAATTCTTGGCTTGTGAAGGTTCGTCAAACATCATGCTTTTTCAGCCTTATACCTTAGCTGCTCTTCTTAAGAAAATCTAGAAGTTCTTTATAATTCGCCCGTATAGTACATGCCTAACCCAGGGTTATTCAATAAGTTCTTGTACTGAGGAATGTATATAAGCCTTAGCAAATTGAAATATTTATCGCCATCGTAATCGAAGCCACTCCTCTACCTTACCGATTAAAATTGATAGGGTTCACGGTTATCGAGAGTATCGAATTCATAGCCCAGCTCTTCCAGAAGCTTTATCACATCCGGCAATATCTTAACACTTAAATCATTAATAGAGGAATCATGCATCAGAATAATGGGTTGATCCTGGTTTTTAATATCTCTTCGTATGTTACGGAGAATAGAATAAGAGGAAGGCTTGCCAACCGAATCATTGGCATCCACACTCCAATCATAGCAGGTAAAACCACGGCGATCCATTTCTTCCATAAGGGCGCCCTTGATTTTCCTACTGAATATGTTTTTGCTCCCCCATGGGAAGCGATAGATATTTACTCTCTCCCCGGTAATATCGTAAATCTGTTGATAGACGGTATTGAAATCATAAAGGAAGCGTTCTACCGAGCAATATATCTCATTGCACATATGGGAGTATGTATGAATACCTATGGTATGCCCTTCATGGAGCATTCGCACCAGACTATCCTCATTATTCTTCTTGATCGCACTACCAACAATAAAGAAGGTAGCCTTAATATCCTTCTCCTCTAGGATGTCAAGTACTTTAAAGGTATTTTCACTCGGTCCGTCGTCAAAGGTAAGATAGGCAACCTTATGATTCTCCTCCCTCTCCTCGGGATTCGAGTAGACTGTATACAGATTCGGATACATGCGGGTGTAATCCGGTACCTCTTCTGTACTGGTCTGACTGCTGGTGTCCTTCTGCGCAAGTTCATTTTCCAGGACCGCTATTAATTCCAGACTCTGAAGCTGCCCGGAAGCGGATATATTTACTCCCTCCGTACCTGACTGTTCCTTAAGCCTGGCAAGACCTATGAATAATATTACTATTATTAAAACGGCAAAGCCACTATATCCTTTTTTCTTCAATCGCAATTTCCTTCCAACACTCTTTATTACTTATATTATGCAGGAAATAGCGTGGCAAGTATCTTATTCTGCAACTTGACGTTTGACCTCGGTTAAAGCCACCTGCACTGAAGGGAAAGCCAAAATGATTAGGGTTACCACTGCTTCCGGTACTATATAGGTTGCATTATAGCCAAGGGAATAAATCATGGGATGCTGATTACCTGCGTACATAGAGAAGAAGATTATGCCAGAAAGCACATGGCAAATATATCTTCCTGCCACACCCAGAATATATCCCTTAATTAGGCCAAACTTGGATTTTGCAAAGATACCGGACAAGCCAAGACATCCAAAAGCTATGGGATAGTCAATCATTAGCTGAACAGGATGAACTACATATGGCTTCAGAATTAAATCCATGAGGCCACATGCAATACCGGCTAAGATACCGGACCTGGTTCCGTAGAGGTAGCCGATCAGGCAGATGAATAACATTCGAAACAAGGTAATAGAACCGCCAAAGGGTAGATTAAATACGGTAAATATTGATGCGATTACAGATAATGCTACCGCTACGGCCGAGAAGGCCAATCGCTTTGCACTTGCTTTACGCTTTCCACTGCCGCCGAAGGCAAACATAGCGATGAATAACAGAGCGACTAAGAGAAACAGCGCTACATTGCCTGCTGTTGTCGGAGAGTAGCTTCCTGATTCTGCATCGGTTACCACAAGAAAATTAAAAATACTTTGAAACATAAAAAAATCCTCCTTTTCGTTACATCGGAGGGGGCCACTTGATTGCTTCCTTCCGCCGGTATTACCCGGATCAAGTAGTGAGGGTCAGCATGTGTATTACCACTTGCCTCTCAGCCATCGGCTCCCCTAGCATTAAAATAATTATATTTTATACTGCCTAATCATATCCAATTTCTAAAACACTGTCAATATGTATTTATACCATATTGCTCAATTTCTGGAATATGTATTATTCATTCCGTCTTGCAATTGACAATATCATTCTTTATAATATTAACAGACATAATTTGGAGGACAAGCAAATGAAGCGATTACATATAATGATAACAATATTCCTGGCACTGATCATGGCCCTTTCCTTTACCGCATGTAATAAGAAGCCGGAAGATACCAAATCTGCCATGAACCAATCTGAGACTATGGATACTCCCTCCCCTACGGTGGTAGTCCTTCCCACATTATCACCCTCCCCTACGGTAGTAATCCTTCCCACATTATCACCCTCTCCCACCGAAGTCCCTGAGCAGGCCACCCCGGCTTCACCGACCGCTATCCCTACACAGACAGTTTATCCGGAAGGGGAAGGAAGTACAGAAACAGAGATTGGAATTCTAGAAGAAGAGGAGAAAATACCTTCCTCCGAAAATAAGAAGGCAAACTCATCGGATCATTCAAACAGCAAGCCTCAGAATAGGCTGATTGCGATTGATGCAGGTCATCAAAGCAAAGGCAATAGCGAGAAGGAACCCATCGGTCCGGGTGCCTCTGTTACCAAGCCCAAGGTAAGCTCGGGAACCCGCGGAGTTGCTACCGACGTACCTGAATATAAGCTTAATCTGGTGATTGCACTTAAGGTTAAGGAGGAACTGATGGACCGGGGCTATGAAGTATATATGATACGGGAAACCCATGATGTCAATTTAAGCAACCGGGAAAGAGCCGAGCTGGCGAATGAAAGCGGAGCCGACCTGTTCCTCCGTATCCATGCGGACGGCTCCGAGAATTCAAGTGTCAGCGGAACCAGCACCCTCTATCCCTCCGAGGATAATCCCTACGTAGCCTACCTGAGTGCTGACAGCTATGCATTATCAAAAGCAATCGTGGATTCGATGTGTGACCGGACCGGAGCAAAGAATCGCGGCGCCATCGCCAGAGATGATATGAGCGGCATCAATTGGTGTACCATCCCGGTCAGTATCATTGAAATGGGCTACATGTCCAATAAAAAAGAAGACAAGCTAATGCAGACCGAGGAATACCAGGATAAAATGGTACAGGGAATTTGCGACGGAATCGATGCTTATTATGAACCGTAAGAATCACGCTTCGCGAGCTTCTCCGGTTCGCGTGCGCGTTCGCATATGTGCAAGCAAGCTTGCTTATGCTCACTTTGCTTACGCGCAAATAAAATGGGCACCTTCAATGTTAGTTTTTATCTGACCTTGGAGGTGCCTTTCATATTATTTCTTCAATGCTTTCTGAAGTCTTACTACTCCTTCTTCAATCTGAGGCAGACTTAATGCTCCGTATCCTAGGACCAGACGGTTCTTATGGTGTCCCTTAACTAAGGCATATTCTTCTACATAATCCGCTTCAACTCTCGTATCCTCCATCGCTTTGAGATCTTCCTCTGTCAGCTCCCGATTAAAGGAGACGAGGAGATGCAGGCCGGCATATTCTCCTGATATGCGGACTCTTTCTTGAAATGCTTCCTCCAAGCAATGCATCAGATACTTTCTTTTATTCTCATATAATTTTCTCATCTGATAGATGTGCTTATCCATCCGGAGTTCTTCCATAAACCGGGCCATAGCTAATTGATCGATTGTATTAACCCATAGATTCGATTCCTGCAGTTGACAAGATACCTGATCCACGAGATGAGCCGGTAGAATCATATAGCCGAGCCGCAATGAGGGTGCGAATATTTTACTGAAGCTGCCCAGATAAATAACTCTCTCCTGATCCAGATTCCGCATAGCCTGCAAAGCCTCCCCCTTGTATCGGAATTCACTGTCGTAATCATCCTCAATTACATAAGCATTCTTATCGCAGGCATATTGTAACAGCGCAATACGCCTGGACACGGGAAACACACCTCCAATCGGATATTGATGTGAAGGTACGACATAGATTAAATCAATATCATTCATCCGGGTTAAACTTTCGACATCCATTCCCTGCCCGTCCACCTTAACCGGGCAGAGCTCGTATTTACGATCGATAAAGATATTCTTTACAAAGTGGATACACGGATCCTCCAGTGCTATTCTGTTCTTACTTCTCTCAAATAGCTTCGCGATAATCTCCATGCCCCCGGCGGCACCGGAGACAATAATAATCTGGTTTTCCTCACACCGAATCCCCTTCATCCGATATACATAGGAGCTGATTGCCTTCTTAAGTCTTGGATGACCACTGAAATAGCTGTAGGAAAATGCTTCTTCATCCGCATCCAGACAGGCCTCCTTAAGCATCTTAGCCCACACTGCTCTGGGAAAGGATGGTACATCCGTATTACCGGCGTCAAAGGCTATCACATCCTTCTTCTTTACCTGGTTCATTCTAGGCACATAGTTCATCCATTTTGGTTTTGGCAGCTTCCCGATATTTGCAACATAGGTACCGGAGCCTTCTCTTGCATGGAGGTAGCCTTCCGCAAGAAGCTGGTCATAAGCCTGTATCACGGTATTTCTGGCAATCTGCATATCCTTAGCCAGAGTCCTGGTCGGAGGAAGTTGATCCCCTGCCTGAAGCTTTCCGGTTAAAATCGCCTCACGAATCTGGTTCTCCAATTGTTTCCCGTTCGATAAGCCTGATAAATGGTCAATCTCAAATCCAAACATTCGCTCTCTCCTCTTATATAATTGGTTCCTAAAATATTAACCATTATTGGTACTTTTAAGTATCAATTTTAATTATATAATAAATGTATCAGGCTGGCAATAGGAATGCAAGGAAATACAGCAATCATAATAGCTGTAATACACGGAGGGTAATTGCTCTAAACACAAAAAAATCAAATAACTATGAGAAGGGAATGGTTAATAGTATGAAATATCGTAATTTTGAAAAGCTAGGGATTCATACATCCTTACTTGGCTTTGGATGCATGCGCTTTCCTCTTGACAAGGATGGTAATATTGATGAGGCTCGTTCCATGGAAATGCTCGATACCGCATACCAAGACGGTGTGAATTATTATGATACGGCTTATGTATATCATGGAGGTAAAAGCGAAGAATTCACGGGAAGGTTCTTAGAAAAATATGATCGTAGTACCTATTATCTTGCTACTAAATTGCCGATCTGGGATGTAAACTCCGTGGCAGATGCTAAACGAATCTTTGAAGACCAGTTAAGCAGATTGAATAAGAGCTATATTGACTTCTATCTGCTACACTCCTTTAACCGGGGAAGCTTTGACCGAATGGTAAGCTTAGGAATCCTGGAATATATGGATCAATTAAAGGCTGAAGGAAAGATCAGATATCTGGGCTTCTCCTTCCACGACGATTATGAAGCCTTTGAATACATTATGAGGTTTCGAGACTGGGATTTCTGTCAGATTCAGCTAAACTATATGGACGCTGAGCTTCAGGCCGGGCTCAAAGGCTATCATCTGGCAGCTGATCTGGGCGTGCCGATCATCGTAATGGAGCCGGTAAAGGGTGGTTCCATTGCAAAGCTTCCCCTGAATGCAGTACCTGTCTTTGAAGCAATCCACCAGGGAAAAACCCCTGCCTCCTGGGCAATCCGTTGGGTGGCTTCCCTGCCGAATGTGAAGGTGATTCTCAGTGGAATGTCGGATATGGAACAGGTCAAAGATAATCTGGATACCGTGAATAATTTCCTACCGCTAAACGAGGAAGAATACAATGCTATCAATACAGTGGCCGACATCCTGCGACATCGGGTTAAAAACGGCTGTACCGGCTGCTCCTATTGCATGCCCTGCCCGGCAGGTGTGGATATCCCAAGAAGCTTTAGTCTATGGAACGATTTCGGAAGATACGAGAATCACGGAGAAATGAAATGGCAATGGACCTTTAATTTCGATGAGTCAAAGAAAGCAAAGAACTGCATCGAATGCGGTCAATGTGAAGAAGCCTGCCCTCAGAAGCTTTCCATCCGGGAGGATTTGAAGATCGTTCAGCTGGAATTTGATGCAATCGTAAAAACCACCTAAAATTTCAAATGTATTACCTTAAATTTATTTCCCAATTTAATATTAATAAAGTTCTATTTTTATAGGAGATTAATATCTCCCGATTGACTATTAATATAAGTACTAATATTTAGAGGGAGACTATAATCTCCCGATCCACATTAATTTCTTTTATTGAAAAGGGAGACTTAAATCTCCCATTCTAATATTAATATAGTTCTATTTTTCTAAGGGGAGACTAAAATCTCCCGAGCTACTATGAATAAAGTTTTATTTTCGAAGGGGAGACTAAAATCTCCCGAGCTACTATGAATAAAGTTCTATTTTTTGAAGGGGAGACTAAAATCTCCCGAGCTACTATGAATAAAGTTCTATTTTTGAAGGGAGATTTGTATGAAACAAGTAAATTTTGCAGCTACCGGAGATAAGGTAAGTGAACTC